>JANORI010000184.1:0-12426 GCA_031415235.1 Acidobacteriota bacterium
ATCCGTTCGATGGCTTCAGGTAGAGGTCGTAGGCGCCTGTTCGGTCCGACTCGAAGGCGATCCGCATCCCGTCCAGTCGACGGCTGCACCGGCCCGGGTGTAGCATCGCGCGATGCGAAGCCCGGCCGACGATGCCCTCAATCGCCGCCAGTTCCTGAAGATCGGGGCAACGGTGGTGGCGGCAGGCTCGGCGGCCGGAGCGGTCAGCGCGCCTCAGGCGGCACCGGCGCAATCGCCGGCGAGCGCCGGATTCTTCGCCGCGCCGCCCATGCCGCTCGTGCGCATTGGCATGGTGGGCATCGGTTTGCAGGGCGGCGGGCACGTCGACAACCTGCTCAAGATCCCCGGCTGCCGTATCACGGCCGTGTGTGACATCCGCGAGGCGCGCACCACGTGGGCGTCGCAGGCGATCGTGGCCGCCGGCCATCCCGCCCCGGCGGTCTATACGCGCGGCCCACGCGACTTCGAACGCCTGTGCGACACCGAAGATCTCGACCTCGTCTACACCGCCACGCCGTGGGAATGGCACGTGCCGGTCATGCTCGCGGCCATGAAGGCGGGCAAACACGCCGCCACTGAAGTGCCCGCGGCCATGACCCTCGACGACTGCTGGGCGCTCGTCGAGGCGGCCGAGAAGTATCAGCGGCACGCCGTGATGATGGAGAACTGCAACTACGACCGCGCCGAGATGATGGCCTTCAATCTCGTGCGCCAGGGGGCGATCGGCGAGGTGTTGCACGCCGAGGGCGGCTACCTGCACGACCTGCGCGAGATCAAGTTCGAGAAGAAGGACGAAGGCCTGTGGCGGCGTGCCTGGTCGATGAAGCTCGATGGCAACCCCTATCCCACGCATGGCCTTGGGCCCATCAGCAACTGCCTCGACATCAACCGCGGCGATCGCTTCGACTACCTTGTCTCGATGAGCGGCCCCTCGCGCGGGCTGCAGGACTGGGCGCGCGAACACTTCCCGGCCGACGCGCCCGAACGACGGGAGCGCTACACCCTCGGCGACGTGAACACGAGCGTGATCAAGACGGCGCTTGGCAAGACGGTGATGGTGCAGCACTGCACCAACCTGCCGCGGCCCTACAGCCGCATCAATCTGGTGCAGGGCACGAAGGGGATGTTCCAGGGCTACCCGGATCGTGTCTACATTGAAGGCCGTGGCACGCCACACCGGTGGATCCCTGCCGCCGACCTGCGCGAGGAGTTCGACCATCCGCTGTGGAAGGAGATCGAGGAGCGCGCCGCCGGAGCCGGCCACGGCGGCATGGACTACATCGAGGACTACCGCCTCGTGAAGTGCCTGCACGAGGGCCTGCCGGCCGACATGACCGTCTACGACGCGGCCGCGCTCTGCGCCGTGATTGAGTTGAGCATGCAGTCGACCACGAAGCGGGCGCGCACCATGGACGTGCCAGACTTCACACGCGGACGCTGGCGCACCAACCCCAAGCTCGGCATCGTGGGTGTCTGAGGCGGAGCCTCGCTAGCCTATGCAGCTCACCACCCTCGACTGGATCATCGTCGTCGTCTCGATTGCGCTGTCGTTCGTGCCGGCGGTGTGGATGGCGCGGCGGGCTGGATCGAGCACGGCCGAGTTCTTCACCTCGGGCCGCGCGGCGCCGTGGTGGCTCATCGGGGTGTCGATGGTGGCCACCACCTTCAGCACCGACACGCCGAACCTGGTGACCGACCTCGTGCGGCAGGGCGGTATCGCCTCGAATTGGGCGTGGTGGGCGTTCCTGCTGACGGGTATGACCACCGTGTACTTCTACGCCCGCCTGTGGCGCCGCCTTGGCGTGCTCACCGATCTGGAGTTCTACGAGCTGCGCTACTCGGGTCCCGCCGCCACCTGGGTGCGCGGCTTCCGCGCCGTGTATCTGGGCGTCGTCTTCAACGTGGTCATCATGGCGTCGGTGAACCTGGCCGCCGCCAAGATCGCCAATGTGCTGCTCGGCTGGCCCATCGGTCAGACGCTGGTTGTGTGCGGCGTGATCAATATCGCGTTTGCGGCCACGTCGGGCTTGTGGGGCGTGCTCGTCACCGACTTCATCCAGTTCGGCATCGCCATGGGCGGCTCGTTCGCGGCCGCCGTCTACGCGCTGCGGCATCCGGCCGTGGGCGGCCTCGAGGGTCTGTTCGCCAAGATCGATCCCTCGAAGCTGGCCTTCGTCCCCGACCTGACCGACTGGACGGTGGCCGTGCCGGTGTTCATCGTGCCCCTGGCCGTGCAGTGGTGGTCCACGTGGTACCCCGGCGCCGAGCCTGGCGGCGGCAGCTACATCGCCCAACGCATGCTGGCGGCGAAGTCGGAACGAGACGCCATGGCCGGCACGCTGTTCTTCAACGTGGCGCACTACGCGCTGCGGCCGTGGCCGTGGATCATCGTGGCGCTGGCGTCGATGATCGTGTTCCCCGAGATCGCCGACATCCGCCGGGCACTGCCGCACGTGGATCCGGCGCTCGTGGGGCATGACATGGCGTATTCCGCCATGCTCACGTTCCTGCCACCGGGCGTGCTGGGCGTGATGGTAGCGGGCCTGCTCGCCGCCTACGTGTCGACGATCTCGACGCACCTCAACTGGGGCACCTCGTACCTCGTGCACGACCTCTATCGGCGCTTTCTGAAGCCCGATGCGACCGAGCAGCACTACGTGATGGCTGGGCGGCTCGTGACCGCGGCGCTCATGATCGCCGCCGGATTGCTCACGCTCGTCTTGGAATCGGCGCGCGGCACGTTCAACCTGCTGCTGTCGATCGGCGCGGGCACGGGCTTGCTGTATCTGTTGCGGTGGTTCTGGTGGCGGATCAACGCCTGGAGTGAGATTGCCGCGATGGCCAGCTCCTTCGTGCTGGCCGTGGGGCTGCTCGTGCTGGAGCGGAACGGCGTCTCGATCCCCTCGCACCTGTCGCTCATTGGCACGGTCGCGATCACGACCGTGGTGTGGCTGGCGGCCACGTGGCTCACGCCGCCTACCGACGACGCCACCTTGCGACGGTTCTACACGCTCGCGCGTCCGGCAGGGCCAGGATGGGCCGCGGTGCGGCGCGCGTGCGGAGGGCTGGCACCGTCCGACGACATCCAGGCCGCGTTTGTCGGCTGGGCGGCCAGCTGCGTGTTCGTGTACAGCGCGCTTTTTGGCGTGGGGTTGCTGCTCATGGGACACCTGCCCCAGGCCGCCGTGGCGGGCGCGTTGCTCGTGACCAGCGGTGCCGTCATGGGACGCGCGGTCTCGCGGATGTGGAGCCAATGATGGCGGTCGTGCTCGCGCGAGGCGCAGGCCGGCGCATGCGGGCACCAGACGGGGCGGCCACGCTGAGCGAGGCGCAACAGGCGGCCGCCGACGCAGGCGCCAAGGTGATGATGCCGGTGGGCGAAGGCGCCAGCCGGCCGTTCCTCGATTTCGCACTCAGTGCCTTGGCCGACGCCGGGTGCACCGAGGCCTGCCTGGTCGTGGCGCCGGCGCACGACGAATGGCGCGCCCGCTACGCGCCGCCACGGTGCGCGCGGCTGCGCGTCCACTTCGCGGTGCAGGCCACCCCTGATGGCACCGCCGCGGCCGTGCTCGCCGCCGCGCCGGTCGTCGGCGACCGGCCGTTCCTGGTCGTGAACGGCGACAACCTCTATCCGCGCGAGGCCGTCCACGCGCTCGTCGGCCTCGACGGCTGCGGCCTGTCGGCGTTTACGCGGGCGTCGCTCGTCGACGAGAGCGGATTCGACGTGGACCGTGTGGCGCGGTTCGCCACCATCGACGTGGACGACGCCGGGTGGCTGTCGGACATGCACGAGAAGCCGCCGGCTCGCGACGTCGCGGCATCGGGCCCTGACGCACTGATCAGCATGAACCTCTGGCGCTTCGACCAGGCGGTGCTCTCGGCGTGTCGCGACGTGCCGCCGTCGACCCGCGGCGAGTACGAACTGCCCGACGCCGTGAGGCTCGCTGTCGCGCGCGGCACGCGCGTGCGCGTGCTCAGAGCGCGCGGCGCCGTGCTCGACCTGACGAGCCGCGCCGACATCGGTGTCGTGAGCCAGCGGCTGTCCGGCGTGGAGCCGCGCCTGTGAGCCTGAGCGAGCGGCTCGCCGCGCTCGGCATGGCGGCCGACGACGCGGCGTCGCGGGCCGCGCAGATGGCACTCGTGCGCGCGGCGTTCGAGCGCGGCGTCGGTGTGCCCTCCGCCTGGTCGTGGTTCGTGCCGGGCCGCCTCGAAGTGCTCGGCAAACACACCGACTACGGCGGCGGCCGCACGCTCGTCGCCGCCGCGCCGCGCGGCTTCGCCGTCGCCGCCGGGCCCCGTCCCGATGGGCGCGTGCGGGTGCGCGACCTGCGGTCCGAGGTCAGCGCCGAGATCGATCCCACCGACGCGACGCGGACGCTGACGGGATGGGCCTCGTATGTGCAGGTAGTGGCGCGCCGGCTCGCTCGGAACTTCCCGGGAGCGTCGCTCGGGACCGACCTGGTGTTCACGAGCGACCTGCCCAGGGCGGCGGGGATGTCGAGTTCGAGCGCGCTCGTCGTCGCCGTCGCGACGGCCCTGGCGACCCGGGCGCAGTTGGCCGATCGCGACCAGTGGCGCGCCGACCTGCGCACCGTCGAGGACATCGCGTCCTACTACGGCTGCATCGAGAACGGGATGGACTTCGGCGGGCTGCGCGGCAGTGCCGGGGTGGGCACACACGGCGGCAGCGAAGACCACACGGCGATCATGGCGTGCCGCGCCGGTCACGTGAGCCAGTTCAGGTTCATGCCGGCCACGGCGCTCGGCGAGACGCCGCTGCCGCCACAGTGGACCTTCGTCGTGGCGTCGAGCGGCGTCCATGCCGACAAGGCGGGGTCGGTCAAGGAGCGGTTCAACCGGGCGGCGCTCTCCGCTCGCGCCGTGCTGGACTGCTGGAACCGTGGGGCGACCGTGCCGGCCACGTCCCTGGCGGCCGCGCTGGCGGGTCCTGGCGCGCTCGAGGAAATGCGAGCCCGCGTGGTGGCCGCGCCGTCCGGGGCGTTCACGACCGAGGCGCTCCAGCGCCGTCTGGCGCACTTCGTGGCGGAGGATGGCCGGGTGCCCGAGGCTGCGCGGGCGTGTGCAGACGCGGATGTGACAGCCATCGGTCACTTGTCGGCTGCCTCGCAGCGCGATGCCGAAGGCGTCCTCGAGAACCAGGTGCCCGAGACGTCGGCGCTGGTGTCGCTGGCGCGCGCCTGTGGTGCGTACGGCGCCACGAGCTTCGGCGCGGGCTACGGCGGCAGCGTCTGGGCGCTCGTGTCGACCGCCGATGTGGAGGCCTTTGCCGCCGAGTGGCTGGGCGCCTACGCCCGGCGATTTCCGTCGCGAGGCGGCGTCGAGTGGTTTGCCGCGCGCCCGTCGCCGTCGCTCATCGACCTCGGACCCGGGTCAACGCCGCCCCCTCGGGCGTCGAAGCGCTCGTCGTGACGGCTCCGGCAGTGTAGGATTCTCCCGACCGCCCGCCGCATGCACGCCGATCTGCAGGAAGCCCTCGACTTCCATCACGCTGTTCTCGCCGAAGGCGCCCGCGCGCTGGTTGGTTACGACACGGCCAAGGCCGTGGCCAACGTGGTGTTGATGTCGGAGATTCCCACCACCTACGACAAACGGTCCGAGCGCCAGGTGAATGCCGGCAACCTGCTGCTGCGCGGCGTGCCGGGGGTGGGCAAGACCTTCTTCGGCGTCATTCTCGCCGCCATTTCGGATGCGAAGTTCGCCCGCATCCAGGGCCGGGCCGACCTGCAGCCCACCGAAGTGGTGGGCTTCCAGATGATCAATCCTGCCACCGGCCAGCTCGTGACCGAGTTTGGACCGATGGCCTCGGCTGAAGTGATTCTGCTCGACGAGATCAATCGCATTCCCCTGAAGTCGCAAAGCGCGTTTCTCGAAGCGCTGCAGGACCTCACGATTACCGTCGGCAAGGACACGTACGACCTGCCGGCGTTCAGCTTCGCCATCGCCACGATGAATCCGGTCGAGCTGGGGCAGGGCACGTTCCCCTTGTCGGAAGCCGCCACGGACCGCTTCGCGGCCATGGTGCAGATCGGCTACCTGCCCAAGGAAGAGGAAGAAAAGCTCGTCGATTTCGACTTCAAGCGCATGACGCTGCGCCCGCTGCTGTCGAAGGCGCGCATCATCCAACTGCGCGGCCTCATCAGCGAACGGGTGTTCCTGCACAAGAGCCTGGGGCGCTACGTGCAACGGCTCGTCGGCGCCACCCGTCCGCGCGACCCGCAGACCGACTGGCTCGAGCACTCGCCGTCGGCCCTGGTCGAGCGGGGCGTGGACCTGGGCGCGTCGCCGCGCGCGATCATCTGCTGGAGCAGGCTGGCCAAGGCCTGGGCGCTGCTGCAGGGCGGACGTGCGGAGGTGTATCCCGAGGACATCCAGGCGCTGGCGCCGTTCGTGCTCGGCCACCGCATCTGGCTGGGCCCGCACGCGGCCGCGCACGGACTCACCCCCGAAGCCGTCATCGCCGACGTGCTGGCCGAGGTGCCGATTCCATGATGCACGCCCCGGCCACCACGACGCTCGTCGACCTGAACGCGCTCGCCAAGATCGAATTACTGGTGCTGAAGCGCCTGTCGAGCGGCACGACCGGCGAGCATCGCAGCCGCGCCGACGGCTCGGGCTTCGATTTCGTGGGCCTGCGCGACTGGCAGGCCGGCGATCGCTTCTCGGCGATCGACTGGCCGCAATCGTCGATCACCAACTTCTCGCCGCTGGTCGTACGCGAGTTCGACCAGCCGAGCACGGCGACGGTGCTGGCCGTGGCCGACGCGTCGTTGTCGACGCGCTGCGGGGCCGGCGGCACGCAGGTCGCCGCGATCGTGGGCCGCGCCCTCGCCACGATTGGTCTCTCGGCCGCGTTCTTCCAGGATCGCTTCGGGCTGCTCACCTTCGACGGCGGCTTCGCGCAGGTGGCGGGGATTCCGCCGCGCACCGGCCGGGGCCACGTGGTGCACTGTCTCGAGGCGTATGAGGCCCGCCGCGGCCTGGAGCCGCTCGTCGGCGAGGGCGGCATCGGCGGCGCGCTCTCCGGCAGTTTGCGCGGACCGTCGCTCGTACCCGTGATCTCGGACTTTCTCTTCGACGACGCCCGGCGCTTCATTGACGAGCTCGCCTACGTGAACGTCGTCCACGACGTGTTCCTGGTGATGGTCGACAGTGCCTTTGCCTATGCGGCGCCGCCGCTGTCATCAGGGTGGATCGCCGTGCGCGACGTGGAAGGAGGCGGCTCGAGGGTGCTCTCGCGCGCCGCCTTCCGCGCGCTCGGCGAGCGCGCCCGGGCCTGGCAGCAGGAGGTGACCCAGATGGCCCGCAACGCCGACCTCGACGTGGTCGTGCTCGGGCCCGACCAGGCGGCCGGTGAGATCGCGCTCGCCGAGTTCGTGGCCGAGCGGCGCCTCAGGAAGGTGGCGCGATGAGCGGCCCGAGGACGTGTCTCGCGCTGGCGGCCACGCTGCTGGCCGCGCACGTGAGCGCCGCCCAAACCGCGCCCGCCGTGGCGCCGACGGCCGCGCCAACGACCGCCGGGCCGATGCTGTCTGGCGACTCGCCGCTGCAATGCTGGTGGCGCTCGTCGTCGGGCGCGATTCACGTCGGCGAGATGGTCGACGTGACGCTGACCTGCGCGGTGCTCGAAACGAGCAGCCTGCGAGCCGTGCCCGACCAGTCGCGGCTGTCGGTGGCGTCGGTGCAGCTCATGCCCTTCGAAATCGTGGGCGGCAGCCATCCGCCCGACGTGCGCCAGGGTGACCGCCGGCTGTTCCAATACGTCTACCAGCTGCGTCTGCTCGACGCCGACGTCATCGGCCGCGACGTGAAGCTGCCGCCGCTGGCGATTCCCTACCGCGTGCAGAGCCAGACGGGCGCAGACGCCTCGCTCGCCGGCCGCGACCTGGTGCACCTCATGCCGCAGCTGGCCATTCGCGTGGTGTCGCAGGTGCCCGCCGAGGCGGAGGACATTCGCGACGGCGCCGACGCCAGCCTGGGCCGCATCGCCGCGCTCCGTTTCCGCGCCAGCGGCTTCCGCGTCGCCGCGCTGGTGCTTGGCGCACTCGGCGCCGTGGCGGTGCTCGGCGCATTGGCCCCTCTGGTTGGCCGGTTGCGGAAAGGTCGTCCGACGCTGGCCGGGCGCGTGTCGGACCGGCGGGTGCTCGGCCATGCCGCCGACGTCCTCGACGGGCTCGCGCGAGGTGCCACCGCAGCCGGCTGGACGCCGGAGGCCCTGGCCGAGGCCCACGGCGCCGTGCGGCTGGTCGCCGCGGCCGTGATGCGCGACGGCGTGCGTCAGGCGCGGCTCGGTTCGCTCGCGCCGATGCCCGAAGGGCGGCTGCTCGTGCAGCGTCGCTGGCGGCGGGCCCGCACGGCGCTCACCGCGCACGTCACGGGCGCCGCCGTCGGCCGGGCCCTGGCGGCGCTGCCGCCGCGCGCGTCGGCCACCGACCGCGCACGGTTGGAACGCCTCCGCGACAGCCTCGACGCGCTCACCCGCGCCCGGTACGTGCAGGGCGCCAGTCTCGACGACCGTGGCCCTCTCGACGAAGCCGTCGCCGCGGCGCGCGATCTCGCGCGCGAGGTGGCGCGTGAACGCCTGTTCACGCCGCGCGAGTGGTTCCGCGCGCCCGCGCCTCAGGTGCCGGGGGTCTGATGGACCTCGCCACCCTGCGGGAGCTGGCGCAGACCCTCGTCGCCGACTGGCGCGCGATGGCAGCTGACGGCGTGCAGTTCGCGTTTCGCGACAATCCCCTGCTGGCGGCGGTGGGCATCGCGGGGCTGGCGCTGGTCGTGCTCGCCGCCCGCGTCTCGTTTGGCGCCCGTCCCACGAAGGACACGGTCGCGGTGCCGGCGCTCTTCGGCGTGGCTCGCAGTTCGCGCCTGGCGTGGACGCGTCACCTGCCGCTCGTGCTGGCCGGCCTCGGCCTGCCGCTGGCCCTGCTGGCACTCGCCGAGCCCTTCACGGCGCTCGTCTCGAACACCGTCACCTATCCTGGCCGGCGCATCGCAGTGATGATCGACGCCTCCGACAGCATGCAGACGGCGTTCAAAGCCGGGTCGCTCAACACCCGGGCCGAAACGGAGCCCGCGTTCTTCACCACGGTGGCGGCGGCCAAACGCTTCATCGAACTGCGGCGCGGCGGCAAGTACAACGACCTGACGGCGCTCATCGAGTTTGGCGATCGCGCCTATGTCATCACGCCCTTCACCAGCGACTACGACAACCTGCTGCTCAGCATCGCCCTCATCGGCGACCCGATCGAGTTCTCGTTGTTCCCCGATCCGGGCACGGTCATCGCGAGTGCGCTCGAGCAGAGCATCGACATCTTCAAGGCGTTCAAGTTCCTCGAAGCCTCGGGCAACCTGATGGTGCTCTTCACCGACGGCGAGGACACCACCTCGATCGTGCACGGTCGCAGCCTCGACGACATTCTGAAGAGCGCGGTCGATAGCGCCATTCCGCTGTACTTCGTGCGCACCAACTACGGGAAGGCGTTCGGCGACGGCATTCCCGATGCGCAGTGGCAGGCCGCGGTCGAGAAGACGGGCGGCCGTTACTACGTAGCGCGCGACGAGCAGTCGCTTCTGCACGCCGTGCACGACATCGACCGGGCCGCGGTGGGCGCCATCCAGGTCACCAAGTACACCAGCCGCCAGCCGCGCTTCGCGGTGCTGGCGCTTGGCGCGGCCGCCTGTTTCCTGCTGGCCGCGGCGCTGCGGCTCATCGTGCCGCAGTTTTCGACGTTTCCCTGAGAGGGCGCATGACGAACATCCTGAGTCGAGCCGTACTGGCCGCGCTGTTCGTCGCCGGGGCCGGCGTGTGCTGGACCGAGTCGACGCGCCTCGAGGCCACCGCTACCGTGTGGCAGCAGCTCGTGCTGCTGCAGAGCGACGTGCCTTCGCCGCCGCCGGTCTCGGCGCTCACGCGCCGGCTGCCGGCCGCGCTGCGCACCGTGGCTGACACGGGCGCGCAGCAGAAGGCGACCGGCGACTACTGGCTGGCGCGCTATGACGACCTCGTGCGCACGCGTGGCGGCGATCCCGATCCGGCCGTGAGGCTCACGGCCGCCAACGCCGCCTACCGCGTGGCTCGCCGGTCGGGCGAGGCCGGCACGGCGATGGCCGCACGGCTCGACGCTGTGGTCGAGGCGTACGGCGAGGTGCTCGAGGCCGAACCCGCAAACGTGGACGCCGCGTGGAACTTCGAGTTCGTGTCGCGCACGCGCGATGTCGTGGCCCGCGCGCGGGTGGTCGGCCGCGGCCGCGCGGCCGCCGATACGCCTGGGCTGGCGCCGCCCCCGGGCGGGTTCACGGTGCACGGTGCGCCCGGCGCGCGACCGCCGGACGAGAAATCGGAGACGTTCGAGACGCTTGCGCCGATGGATTTCGGCGACCGCGAGGCGCAGCCCGATGCCACCCCGGTCACCACCATCAAGCGCAAGGGCTGAGGCACGGTGACCTTCGGCGTTCCCGGCGCGCTGTGGTTGCTGGCGGTGCCCGCCGTGCTGGCCGTCGTATGGACGTTCCGGCTGCTCGGGCGCTGGTCGGAGGTGCGCGCGCTCAGGGCGGCGCGCATACTGCCCCTGCGGGAACGTCACCGGGTACTCGGATCGCTGCCGGCGTGGCTGTGCCTGATTGCCGCTGCGGCGTGCCTGATCGCGGCCGTGGCGCGGCCGCGCGGCGTGGCGACGACCGTGGGACGCGGCGGGGTGGACATCGTGGTGCTGCAGGATGGCTCCGCGTCGATGCACGTGAAGGACGTGGCCGGCAGCCGGTGGCAGCGCTCGATGGCGTTCGTGCGGCGCCTTGGCGACGCGGTCAGCTGGCAGGACGACCGCATGGCGCTGGCGGTGTTCGCCCACATCGCCACGCCGCAGATTCGCCTGACGCGCGATCCCAATACGGTCTTCTTCTTCCTCGATCACCTGAGCGCACGGCCGCCCTTTCGGCTGGAAGACGACACGACCTGGGACACGGACCTCGAGCAAGCGGTGGTGTGGGGCTTGCGGATTCTCGACAAGGACGAAGAGCTGCACGGCGTATCGCCGAATGCGCGTGTGTTCCTGATGCTGTCGGACGGCGAAGCGTGGAGCGGGGAAGTGGCGCGGTCCATCGATCGGGCGCGCGACGCACAGGTGCCGATCTTCGTGGTCGGTGTGGGCACCCTGGCTGGCGACTGGCTGCCCGAGGTGCAGGTGGGGGCCACCGAAGAACCCGCGCCGCACGCGATCTCTCGCCTCAATCGTGCGTCGCTGATGCGCATCGCCGAGAGCGCCAGCGGCCAGTATTTCGAGCTCGACCGCGATGCCGATCGCGACATCGCCAACGCCGTCGTGGACGCGGGCCGGCGTCTGGCGCCGCCGCGTGCGGCTGAGCCCACGGTGGTGGAGTTCTATCCGCGCTTTCTGGTGTCGGCGGTGGCGCTGGCCGCGCTCGCCACGATCTTCATGCGCACACGGGCCGAGGCCGCCCTGCAGTGTGCCATGACGGTCGCCGCCCTGGCGGCGGTGGTGTCCGTCCTGGGCTGAGCGCGTGCAGTGTCGCGCCGTTCCGGAGACGACTGGGGCCCGTCAGGCCGTCGTCAGAGTAAAATAGTGTTTTCCTTCGCGGAAGGCGCGGCCGATCGGCACACACAGCATGAACACGATTGCAGTCATTGGCCTCGGCTACGTGGGTCTGCCCCTTGCCGTGGAGTTCGGCAAGAAGTTCAAGACCCTCGGCTTCGACCTGTCGGCCGAGAAGATTGCCGCCTACCGGAGGCACGTGGATCCGACCGGCGAGGTCAGCACCGAGGAACTGAAGGCCGCCGTGCACCTGACGTGCAGCACGGATCCCGCGATCATCGCGGACGCGGATTTCATTATCGTGGCGGTGCCGACGCCGGTCGACGAGGCGCACACGCCCGATTTCGGACCGCTCGTGTCGTCGTCTGAAAGCGTGGGGCGTCACATCAAACGCGGCGCCATCGTGGTGTTCGAGTCGACGGTCTATCCGGGCGCGACCGAAGAGGTCTGCATTCCGATCATCGAGAAGCACTCGGGCCTCACCTGGAAGAAGGATTTCTTCGTGGGCTACAGCCCCGAGCGGATCAATCCCGGCGACAAGCAGCGCACGCTCACCAAGATCACCAAGGTGGTGTCGGGCGACACGGCCGAGACCCTGGCGCGTGTGGCGGAGGTGTACGGCGCCGTCATCACCGCCGGCGTGTATCGGGCCAGCAGCATCAAGGTGGCCGAGGCCGCCAAGGTGATCGAGAACACTCAGCGCGATCTCAACATCGCGCTCATGAACGAACTGTCGCTGATCTTTCACCGCATCGGCATCGACACGCTCGAAGTGCTGGAGGCGGCGGGCACGAAGTGGAACTTCCTGCCGTTCCGCCCGGGCCTCGTGGGCGGGCACTGCATCGGCGTCGACCCGTAC
>JANORI010000185.1:0-3666 GCA_031415235.1 Acidobacteriota bacterium
ACTCGCTCTCGTGACCGCCTGTTCTCAGGCTTCACAGAGCGTCGTGTCCCCAATTGCCGTCGAGGGTTCGTCGGCTGCCAATCCTGACGGCTCCTCACTCAAGGTTTCGGCTCCAGGTAGCGTTGCACCTTCTGGCGGTGAGCGCCAGGAGACCCGGCGCCCCGTGCTCACGTTCGCGAATTCGACGGGCCGATTTACGTCCGTCCCGCTCGTGTATCGAGTCGAGCTGCTTGACGGCGCGGGCAATTTCCTGGGCGCCAGCGCGGCCGTACAGGGCGAAGGCGGTCAAACGGCCTACCAGGGAAACGTCGACCTGAGCTATAACGCCGATTACCAGTGGCGTGTGCGCGCCGAGTACGACGGGCAGGTCGGGCCGTGGTCGGCCACTGCGTCGTTCAAGACGCCGCTACAGCCGGTTGCAGGCGGCCCGGTGACGGGAAGCGTGGGCCCGCGGCGCTCCATCGCGGTCGGGGATGCCTCTGCCATCATCGTGCGCATCCACAACGACCTGCGCATCGACCTCGGTTCGCGGTCGACCCGGGAGTTCCGCGTCGATTTCCTGAATGCCGCCGTGGCGGCCATTCACTACGGCCACGCTCGCTTCAATGCGGCGGGGCCCGACCCGAGCTGGTGCGTCAAGGATGCCGGCGGCGGCCGTCCGCAGTCGGACGACGTCCTGGTGCTCTGCCAGAGTCGCGACGCGTGGGACCTTATCGCCAGCGCCGGCGCCAACGGCTATTCCTTCCATCTCGACTATCTGGGCAAGCTGCCAGGCGGCCAGAACATCTATCCTCCGCCGGTCGGCTCGCTGAACTTCTTGAACCGCTAGGCTGACGGCTCCACCTTGAACGGGCGGCAGCGCACGGCTGCCGCCCGTTTTTCACGTACCATCAGCGAGGGACGCGTGGCCGAGCGGCAGGACACGTTCTACAAGTCGTTCTCCGAGAAGAAGCTCACCGGCTACGGGAGCGGCCGACGCGCGCGCATCGAGCAGCATCGGCTGGCGCTGCTCCATCGCTACCGGCCCGCACCGGGCGAGATGGTGGAGGTCGGTCCCGGGCACGGCACGCTCGCCGAACAGGCGGTGGCGGCCGGCTGGCGGTACATTGCCATCGAGGCCAGCAAGATCCTGATCGACGTGCTCCGCGACAAGGGCCTCACGGTCATCGAGTCGTGGGCGCCGCCCATTCCCGTGGCCGACGCCAGCGTCGATGTCGTCTACGCCGACCAGGTGCTCGAACACATGAACGGCATCGAGCAGGCGCGGCTCTTCACGGCAGAAGCCCTTCGCGCCCTCAGGCCCGGAGGCGTGTTCTTCGTCGTCGTGCCCGACTACTTGAAGGAGCGCACGTTCTTCTGGGACGTCGACTACACGCACAACTTCGTCACGACGGAACGGCGCGTGCGGCAACTCTTCAACGACGGCGGCTTCCAGGTGGAGCACGTTGAGCGCGGCATCGGCCTGGCCACCGGCGTGGCCCGAGACGCATTGGCCGCGGCCGCCCTGCTGGTCAACATTCCGGGTGTCGATGCCCTGTCGCGCTACACCGGCACGACCGAGCTGCTCTTCAAGGTGCGCAAGAATCTGTTCGAGACGCTCACGTTCGTGGCCAGAAAACCCCACGGGGGCAACTAGCGGTGCTCCAGCGCTTGGCGGGCTCCTGGTGGCTGCGCCTGGCGGTCACGGCCGGCATCCTGTGGTGGCTGTCGTCGCGCATCGACATGCGCGCCGCCGTGGCGGCCATCGCCACCGTGTCGGTCCCCCACCTGGCCCTCGTGCTGGCGCTCGTGGCGCTCGACCGTGCCGCGATGATCTGGCGCTGGCTGCTGTTGTTGCGCGCAGCTGACGTGCAGGTGTCGGGCGCCGAAGCGGCCAGGCTCTTCCTCGTCAGTTCCTTCGTCGGCAGCTTCCTGCCGGCGGGCGTTGGCGGCGATGCCGCGCGGGCGTGGGGCCTGTCACAGGTCACTGCCAGGCTCGGAGACGCCCTGGCGTCGGTGGTCGTCGACCGCGTGCTCGGCGTGCTCTCGCTCGCGGCCATGGGCGCCATCGGACTGGCGATGTCGGCGTCGAGCATCGGCACGGTGCGGGTCATCGCCGCGGTGGGCGTCGTCGCCGTGGCGTGCGTGGCGGCGTTCTGGGGCGACGCGCTCTTGCGCCTGGTGCTGCCGGTCCATCGACACGGCAGCCCGATCGAGCGGCGACTGCTGCGCCTGGCCGACGCCGTCGCCCGCTATCGCGACCACCGCGACGCGCTGGCCACGGTGATGGCGTGGTCGCTCATCGTGCAGCTCTTGCGCATCACGCAGGCCTACGTGCTGGGCCTCGGCCTGGGCATGCAGGTGCCGTTTGCCTACTACCTGTTCTTCATGCCGCTCGGGCTGCTGATGCTGCTGCTGCCGATCTCGGTCAGCGGCTTCGGCGTGCCGCAGGGGGTGATCGTGTGGCTGCTGCGTCCCGTGGGCGTGCCCGACGCACTGTCGTTTGCGCTCTCGACGCTCATCGTGCTGACCGGCCTGGCGGGCAACCTGCCTGGGCTCGTGCTGTGGCTGCGACAGGCGGACATGGGCGCACTCGAGGCGCGTCGTTGATCGTGGCCTACCGGCCCCAGGTGATGCGGTTGTTGAGCGCGAAGTTCCAGACCGCGGCCATGCCAGCTCCGACCACATTGGCCCACAGGTAGTGGAGCCCGATTCGTTCGAGCGCCACGAGCACGCCCCAGTTGATCAGGAGGCCGCCCGTGTTGATGGCGACATACCAGCCCACGCGGCGCAGCGGCGAGTCGTCCCCGCGGTCGCGCCAGGTCCATAGCGCATTCAACACGAAGGTGACGACCATCGAGACCGCGATGGCCAGGGGCGACGCCCACGTCGATGCCAGCCCGACGCGGTCGACCAGGGCGTACAAGGACCCCTGGTTCACGGCGAAGCCGACGACACCAACGAGGAGGAACGCAGCGAAGCGTGTGACGAGCGCAGACACGGTGAGCGTGGCGATAGTACCACGCGGGCCAGACCGGTCAGGGCGGCCCGTGATGACCGACGGCATTCACCGAAAGACCTCGTTGAGGTAGGCCCACGTCTCGCCAGGTCTCTGGCAGCGTGAGCAGCCAGCCAAACCAGCGCACTTCTGCCAGCCCGGCGCCCAGGGACAGCGGCCGAAGTCGGCCCGGCGGGCCGCCCGGGCGGCCTGCGGAGATCAGACTTGCGTGGATTGCGCGGCGGCGGCGGCCGGCGGCGGCGCGGCCGGCGCGTCGGGCGAGGGACGCCGCTTCTCCATCGAGGCTCGCACGAGGAACTTCGCGTACGGCACCACCTGCTTGATGGCCGCCACGTTCATCTGGCACGGGCTGAGGCAGCTCGGGCACTTCTCGTCGCGGACGAACTTGCGGTGCGCCTGCGCGGCGTCCTTGAAGTAGATCGCGTGCGGGTCTTCCTTCGTGACATTGCCGACGACGTCGCTGTTCTCGCAGAAGAACATGTCGCCGTTGGGATTCAGCATCACGCCCTGAGTCTGGAACGGGCACGGCGCCAGGCGATGATAGCCGTTGGCGATCATGTCCGCGTAGTGCATGTAGATGTAGTTCTGGCCGTCGAGCAACGGGTCCTGACGCACGCGGTCCATGAAGAACCGGCGCATGGTCTGCTCTTCGAGGCCCATCGGCTTCA
>JANORI010000186.1:0-4883 GCA_031415235.1 Acidobacteriota bacterium
GAGCCCGACACGAGGATCTGGTAGCCGGTCGCCGGAGTGCCGCCCGACGGCGCATCCCACGCCATGATCACCACATTGCCGGAACGGATCGCCGAATAGTTCATGGGCACGCGCGGGAGTGCGCACGACGTGCTCGGCACGGTCAGCGACACCGACCCGGTCTGGTTGCTCGAGCCGGCGGCGTTCACGGCCCGCAGGCGCAGCGTGAAGGTGCCGTCGAACACGTTGGGCACCGAGAACTCTTCGCTGAGCGGCAGCGGCACCGAGGCTGTCACCGCCCCGGTGACGTCGAGGATCAGGCTGGTCGGTTCGCCGCCTGCGTAGGAGTTCTTCCACGCGGTGAAGATGGTGCGGCCCTTCACCGCCGCCTGGAAGTTGCTGGGCGTCGATGGCTTGACCGGCACATTCACGTTGACCCTGATTTCGTTACCGGGCAGGCTCATCTCGCCGCCGTTCATGGCCCGCAGGCGCAGGTAAAACGTGCCGGTAGGCGCGGGGAACGTAAACGTGGTCGCCGCACTGCCCGTTGGCACCGAGGCCAGCACTGCACCCGGCGTCAGGCTGCCCTCGAGCAGGTAGTTCGAGGGGGACGGGCCCAGCGCCGGAGGGTTCCACTTGAGCATCATCATGTTGCCGAACTGACGCTCCACGACGAGACTCGTGGGCGGCTGCACAGTGGTCGGAATCACGCCACCGGCGCTGAAGCCGTTGCCGTAGACCGAGTACTCGCTGGAAATGGCCGCCAGATACAGCGCGCCAATCGCGCGCTGGCTCGGATCGGACGCAGGCACCGCATCGGTGGCCGTGATGAGCAGCGAGCGCAGCTGGCTCGACATGCGACCCATCATCAGGCGCTGGTTCACGAGGTCGACGAGCACGGCCGAATCCCCCGCGACCGTGTTGAAGAGCGTGCGGTCGATCGCGTACGCGGAGCCGTACTGGCCCGTGATGATGCCGTAGATGAAGTTGGCGCGCTGAATCGCCAACGCGGGCGGATACAGCTGGAACTCTGGCCCGAAGACCGACGGCTGATTGGGCAGCGTGGCCGTGAGCGCGTAGAAGCTGAAGACCGTCTGCGGGGTCAGCACGCGCTGGCTGAGGTTCGAAAACACGAACTGGAAGCTGTCGGGATTGCCGATCGTGGCGCGAAGCGCCCGGCCAAAGCCGATCACGTGCAGCACGGGGTCCTTCAAGCGACCGTGAATCGCCATCGAGGGGCTGAGCGCTTCAGGGTCGAGCAGGATGGCCTGGACGACCGCGCGCAGGTCGCCGCGCACTCCGCCGCCGTTGTTGATGAACACGTTCACGATGCGTGTGACAAACGCCGGCGAGGGATTGCTCGTGACCATCGATCGGATCAGCCGCGTGACCACGAAGGGCGGCAGGTTCGGGTGATTGAACACGTTGTCGATCACCCGCTCCAGGTCCTGGGGCGCGGTGAGGCCCGCGGGCACCGCGACGCCGTTCAGCAGGGTCTTGGCCCCAGCGTCGTGGCGGCTGGCCGAGGGCGTCGGGATGAGCTCGCCCACGAAGTACTCGGCATTCGAGTTGGAGGGTGTCGACCCCGGTCTGGTCGGATAGGTCCAACCAGTCAGCGCGCGCGCGAACTCGGCAATCGTCGCCTGGGTGTAGGTCGGCATCGGCTGACCTGCGCCATCGAGCTTCTGGGTGCCATCGTTGTTCAACTGCCACACGCCCACCGAGAAGAGCTGCAGCAGCTCGCGAGCGTAGTTCTCATTGGGTGAGGTCGTGGCCGACGCGGCGCGATTGAAGACGTTGTCGAGATACTTGCCCATGGTGGGGCTGAGCGACACGTCCCGCAGCAACGAGCGGTAGTTGCCGAAGGCGTTGCGCGACAGCATCTGCACCCAAGGGGTGAGCTGTTCGCCGGTATTCACCTTGTTGGCCGACACGACGATGATCTGGCTCAGCGCGAACATGGTGCGCTGGCGCACCTGATCGGGCCCGGTCGCCATGTTCAGGTAGACCTGGGCGCGCAGTTGGTTGCTGTCGAGCCCGGCGGGCAGCGGACTCTCAGGCAACTGGAATTGGTCGGTCAGCCACGCCTGCGGGCCCATCCCCTGCACGGCGGCCACGTCAATCGCTGTGGGGCCGAAGGTCGACTGCTCGAGGAAGTGCACGGCCGTCGTGGCGTCGGTGCCTTGTGCAAAACCGTGCCCTACGTACAAAAACTGGACGAGGCCCGTCAGGATTGCCATCTGTCGCCAACGCGGTCGCGGGCTGCGCGGCTGGCTCGAATTCCCTGTATTTGCTAGCGTTCTCGGCACGTTCATGCGCCCTACCTCGTTCGAGAGCCAGGTCGAAGGACCCGGCGACGAACTCAACCAAGGCAGGAAACATGCCAGCGCGCGGGGCGGGGCCGGTGTGCGGCTACGTGTAGTACTGGCGATACATGCCGCGCTTGAACAGCCAGCCCCCGAGCGGACCGAGCCAATTCAGCACGTGGTACATGTAGCCCAAGTCCATCAGCTCGATCAGGTTGCCGTCGAAGTCGCGGATGAAGAAGAACGAGTGCCCGCGCGGCGACTTCTCGGGCGTGGTCACGATCGCCACGCCCTGGGCCTTCAGGCGATCGTGCCAGCGCTGCAGGCCGGTGACATTGAACGAGAAATGCGTGAGGCCGATGCGATGCCACGGCACCGCCTCGGGCGGCAGCTTCGGCTCGAACGCGAAGATCTCGAGCACGCCGCCACCGGGCACGCGAATCCAACCGATCTTGCACTGGGGCACTGGCGCATCGACGCCGAAGAACGCACGCACCCGATCGGGCGGCGTGTCGGCCACGCCCACGAGCGGGCAGCCGAACAGGTTCGAGTAGAACTTCACCGCGGCGTTGAAGTCGGACACCGTGATGCCGACGTGGCTGAAGGAACGGGCACGCATGGCGCCGATGGTATCAGGGCCGCGACGCCTACGAACGGCGGCGTGGTCCATCTCCTCGACCGACCGACATTTCTCGACCGGCATCAGTCCCCCTCTGTCCGACCGGCCGCCTCGAACGCGCGCAGCACCCGGAGGATTTCGTCACGGTCTACGACGCCAGTGTCGTGGAACCGAGGTCCTGTGGCAAGCCTCGGTTCCAGGACGCCAGCGAAGTCGTGGGCCGGACCGGTCACTTCGAGGCGGGCAGCGACGTCCAGTTGGTGATGACGCCGATCTGCGTCGAGGCGCGGGAATCGGCCACGGGGACGGCCGCGAGGACCCGCTGGCCGTCGGCCGTGAACGCGTATCGCGGGATGCTGCCGCCTCTGAGGCCCACATTGAAGAGTCGATTGGGCGCACCCGCGGCAAACGTCGTGTTCGCTGGATCGACTCGCACCGACACCATGGTGCCATCGAGCGTCAGGTAGTTCAGCTCACGGCCGTCGGCGCGCCAGCGCGGCGTCTGGCCACCGTCGGTCGACACCTGCCAGCGGCCCGCGCTGCCTGAGAACGGCGCCACATAGACGTCGAGGCGACCGGCCTCGTTCGACACGTAGGCAAGCCAACGTCCATCTGGCGAGAGGTGGGCCTGCGTCTCGTCGAACCTGGTCTGCACGACTGGTGCGTCCGCACCCTGCTGGTGGAGGTCGCGCTTCCAGAGGTCGGCCCCTCCGGCGCCGATCGTAGAGTTCCGGCTGGCGTACACCACGTATCGGCCATCGCTCGACCAGCCATCGGGGTAGACGTCGAACTCACGTTCGACGAGGACGCGCGGTCCCGAAGACCCGTCAACTGGCCTGACGAACAGCCGCGAGCGGGCCGCGTGATCCGGCGGATTGAAGCTGTAGAGCACGCGCTCCCCGTCGGGCGCCCACAGCGCGCGTCCGGCGCGCCCAGGTTCGGTGGACAGCAGGGTGACGCGGTCCGTCCTCACGTCGAGGAGCCAGAGCTCCGGCTCGCCGCGGTCGGAGTCGACGCGCGTCAAGACGACACGGTCGCCTCGCGGAGAAGGCTCGACGTTGCTCCATACGCCGGCTTCACCCACGACCCTCAACGTCTTTCCAGCGCGGTCGAGCCACGTGAGCCGCGTGACATCGGGGTTGGCCACCGAGCCAATGGTGACCCAGGATGTCGACTTCGTCGTCGCCGCCCAGGACATCGATCGCGCCGTGACCATCCTCGAGCAGGCCGGCTTTCGTGCCGAACGCTTCGATTGGTCGGTGAACTTCAAGGGTCAGTCCGCGGTGAGCCTGCAGTTGAGCACCGAGGCGTTCTACCGCGAATTCCCGGCCCGCGCGGTGCCGGCGGACGTCCATGGCATCCTGCTGCGAGTCGCCTCCCTGCCCGACACGCTCGCCGGCAAGATCAAGGCGTGGTCGGAGCCGGCGCGACGGCCAAGCAAGCGCCTCAAGGACTTGACCGATATCGCCAGGCTTTGCGAGACCCATCCCGACCTCTGGAGCACGTTGCCCGACGCGGTGAAGGTCCACGTGCCGGCGCCAGACGGACCAGGGCGTCCGCGCGAATAGCGTCCCGGTTCAGAGGGCAGTGTCGCGGATATGGTCGGCCGCCCGCAGGGCCTGGGCCACGATCGTCAAGCCAGGATTCACGGCCGACGACGACGGGAAGAACGACGCATCGACCACGAACAGATTCGCCACGTCGTGCGTGCGGCAGAACGGGTCGAGCACCGACGCGCGCGGGTCATCACCGAAGCACAGCGTGCCGCATTGATGGGTGGTGTTGCGCGTCTTGTGCGAGTGGCTCATCACCACCCAGAAGCCGAGCCGCTTCAGCATCCGCTTGGCTTCGCGCACCAGCGCCTCGTGCGCGGCGACGTTGTTGGGCGTGTAGTGCAGTTCCAGCCGGCCGCCGGCACCCAGCCGCACGCGGTTCTCGAGATTGGGCAGGTCTTCGGACATGGCCAGCCAGTCGACGCC
>JANORI010000187.1:0-11700 GCA_031415235.1 Acidobacteriota bacterium
CGAGCGCACGGCGCCGGTGCGCAGGTTGACTGCGCGCACTCGGTTCGTGCCGCCGTTGGCGCCCGACACGCCCGGCGTCGGCACTTCAGTCCACACCAGCGTCTCGCCCTTGTGATCGAGCGCGATGCCGGTGGGCGACGCCAGCCCGGTGAGCAGCGGCGTCACTGCGCCTGTGTCGATCGAGCGCTCCAGGATGACGCCCGCCGACTTGCACGTCCAGTAGACGTCGCCGCGGCGCGACACCACGACATCCACGGGCTCGGGCTCGCCGGCGCTGAGCACGAACTTGCCGAGCCCGCTGATAAGGACCGACACGTTGTTCGTCCCACCCCGCGAGCCTGGAACGCCCGGCGTCGGTAGCTCGGTGAAGACTACCGTGTTCCTCCGGAAGATGCTGAGGCCCGACGGCTTGTTCAGGTTCGAGGCGAAGAGCGAGACGCCGCCCTCTTCCATCAAGCGCAGGATCACGCCGGCCGACTTGCACGTCCAGTAGACGTCGCCGTCAGAGGCAATCGCGAGGTTGGTCGGCTCTGGCTCTCCCGTGGTGATGTTCTCGATTTCGCCGCTCTCGAGATCGAGCCGCGAGACGCGGTTGCGTCCGCCGTTCGGGCCGGCGACGCCGGGTGTGGGCAACTCGGTGAAGTAGAGCTCGTCGCTACCACGGATGGCGATGCCGGTGGGCTTCTGCAGGCCACGGGCGACGACCGAGAATCGGTACTGCGGAGCCGGCTGCGACGGCTGCTGCGCCTGCGATACCTGTTGTGCCGCCGCCGGTGACGCGACGCCCAGGAACGCCACGAGCGTGGCGCTGATGACAGTCTTCATGTGCTTTTCTCCTCGTTCGGCCGGCCTGGAATGGCGGGCCGCATAGGTGAACAGCAGCGCGCGCTGAAAAGTTCCCGCGTCGCGACCGGACCGTTCGCGCGCTCGAACGGCTGCGACGGCGTATGATGTCGGCGTGACCGACGAGCGGCGCGCGCGCTTCGACGCTGAAGCCGTCGTGCATCTGCGCGCCGTCTTCAACGCCGCCTATCGCCTTACACGAAATCCTGACAGTGCCCGCGATCTCACGCAGGACACGATGCTGCGGGCGTTCCGGGCGTTCGACACCTTCACGCCCGGAACCAATGCGCGCGCGTGGCTGTTGAAGATTGCATTCAGCATCTTCATCAACCAGTACCACCGCGACCGCCGTCGGCCGCAGACGCAGTCAATTGACGAACTCGAGGTGCAGCACGGATTCGAAGCCGCGTCGCCAGCCGCGCCCATGCCCGACCCGTGGCAGCCGCAGGGCTGGAGCGAGCCGGTCGTGACGGCCGCGCTCGAGGCGTTACCCGACGACTTTCGCATGGCCGTGTTGCTCGTGGACGTGGAAGAACTCAGTTACGAAGAAGCCGCCGCGGCGATGGACTGCGCGATAGGCACGGTGCGGTCGCGGCTCTTCCGCGCTCGCCGCCTGCTGACGGCGTCGCTCAGGGATCTGGCTCGCGCGCAGGGGCACGTGACAACGAAGGCGGAGACGCAATGAGCGCATCGGCGCATCCTGAAGAGGTGCTGCAGGACTTCCTCGACGGACGCCTCACCGGCGAGGCGGCCCAAGACGTGCGCGCGCACCTCGAGACGTGTGCGCCTTGCCGGACCGTGCGCGACGAGCTGATGGTGGCACGCGACGCGGTGGCGACCCTGCGCGACGCCGACGTGACGATGCCGGCCGACCTGCTGGCGTCGGTGCAACGCGCGCTGGATGCCGAGGTGGCTCGTGTGGCCGTGGCACCAGTGGCCGCCGCGCCCGTGCCGGCCGCTTCCGCCGCCGCGCCGGCCAACCCCTCGGACGAGCCCCTCGCCAGGTGGGCCGTCACCCGGCGCCGGCGCTGGACGGCGGTGGCCGCCGCGGCCGCGGTGCTCGTCGCCTATCTGATGCTCGGCAACCGCACTACGCCGCTCGATCTGCCGGCCCAGGCGGCGCGCGATCTAGGCGCCGTGGGCTCGCGCTCACTGCTTCTCGAACTGCGGACAAGCGAGGCGGCGGCGCTCGAGCGCTACTTCGCCGACGCGCCCAACGGACCGCGCGTGCGGGTCATCGATCTGGGCATGATGGGCATCCCGCTCGAAGGCGGCGTGCGGCACGTGCTCGGCGGCCGGCCGAGCGCCCTCTACGCCTATCGCACGCCGAGCGGCGCGCGCCTCGTGTGCCAGATGTACACGGGCCGCCTGAGCGACCTGCCGACGCCCGACAACGCCATCGACAACAAGGGCTTCCACTTCCAGATCTACGACCGCGGCGGCATCACCGTGGTGTTCTGGCAGGAAGGCGACCTCGTGTGCGTGCTGGCGTCGGAGCTGCCGGCGAGCGAGGTGATTGCGCTCGCCGTCGCAAAGGCCATGGCGCCGGCGTAGCAACCAGGCCCGCCACCTGCTGATGTGGTATGGCGATATGGTAAGCTGGTCGTATGGTCAAGATGACCTTCACGCTCGACGACACAACCGTCACGAAGCTGCGCCGGGCCGCCGAGCGGCACAACAAGCCCCAGAGCTGGGTGGTGCGCGAGGCGGTGGCGGACTACGCCGCCAAGAGCGACATGCTCACGCCAGAAGAGAAGGCGCGGATGCTCGAAGCGCTCGAGCGCCTTCGCCAGTCTCCCATCGAAGGGACGTCCGCTGACGTCGACCGCGAGATCGCGGAAATCCGCGCCTCACGCCGGGCTGCCGGGCTTCGCAGGCCAGTGCGATGATTGTCCACCTCGACACCTCGGCCCTCATCGAGGCGGTGGCAGGGGAACGACGCGCCTACGGCCGTCTTGCGGAACTAATCCATGGCGGTCACCGTCTTGCCGTCTGCACCCTCGCCATCTACGAGTGGCTGCGCGGGCCCAGGACCGAGCGAGAACTCAGGTCACAGGGCGATCTGTTGCCTGCCAATGCGATGGTGCTGTTTGGTGCACACGAGGCAGCCGTCGCCGCGCGCCTCTATCGGTCGGTACGTCGTCCCCGCGGTCGGGACCTCGACTTGGCGATTGCCGCATGTGCTCTCGCGCACGACGCCGCCCTGTGGACCCTCAACCGCAAGGACTTCGACGACATTCCCGGCCTGCGGTTGCTCTGACGCTCGGCCCTCGCGACACGCTACTTCGTCTGTAGTGTCTCCCCCGCCAAGGCCGGCGTGTGGACCGGGCGCCGCCGCGCCTTGGTGGCCTGCTCGAACGCGTAGCCGAGGCCCAGCAGCTTTCCTTCGCTGAAGGCCGGGCCCACAAACGAGATGCCCACCGGCAGCCGATCGCTCGTGAAGCCCGCCGGCACGATCAGATCGGGGAAGCCCGACAGGTTGGCCAGATTCGATCCCGAGGCAGCACCGCCACCGGGAACATCCGGCGGCGCGGCAATCAGATCGGGCCGGCGCGACGACGTGGGGTACACCATCGCGTCGAGTGTGTTCGACCTGAGCGCGCCCTCGAGCGCGGCCCGCACGAGCGGCAAGCCGTGGTCGTGCACGGCCGTGTAGCGAGGGTCGCTGAGCGCACCGCTGGCGGCTTCGCGCTTGAAGAGCGTCCACCGCGGCGGATTCGGGCCCGCGCCGTCGGTGCGCGTCGAGGCCACCTGGTTGGAACGTTCGATCATCTCGGCGAGCGTCTTCGGGAAGCCCGGTTTCAGGGTGGCGAGATACGCGGCAATCTGCACCGGAAACTCGGGGTAGCGTACGGCGGTGTAGAACTCGCCCTTGGCGTCGAGCAGCCACTTCGGGAAGCGCACATCCACAATCGTGGCGCCGGCGGCACGCATGGCCGTCAGCGACGATTCCACCACCCAGTCGACTTCCGCATCCTGGCCCATGAAGTCGCGCGCGATGCCGATGCGCGCGCCCTTGAGCGCGTCGGCCTTCAGATACTTCACGTAGTCGGTGTCGAAGCGCCCGTCGCTGCCCTTCGTGGCGGCATCCGCGCCGTCCATGCCCGTCATCACGCCCAGCGCCACGGCCACGTCGGCCACGTTGCGGGCGAGCGGCCCGGCGGTGTCGAAACTGAGCGCGAGTGGGATGATGCCGTCGCGGCTGAGCAGACCCAAGGTGGGCTTCAGGCCGACCACGCCGTTGGCCGTGGACGGTCCACGCACGGACCCGCCCGTGTCAGTGCCGAGACCGAGCGTGGCATAGCCGGCGGCAATCGACGCGCCGGTACCGCCCGACGACCCCGACGGCGAGCGCGCCAGGTCGTGCGGGTTGTGCGTTTGTCCGCCGAGCGAGCTGAAGGCGCCGCCCGAGGCGAATTCCGACAGGTTCACTTTGGCGATGATGACGGCGCCGGCGTCGCGCAGCTTCTTCACCACGAAGGCGTCATCTGGCGGCACCGATCCTTCGAGCAGCAGCGACCCGCCCGTGGTGGGCAGATCGAAGGTGTCGAAGTTGTCCTTGAGCACGATCGGAATGCCGTGCATCGACGAGCGCTTGCCCTTGGCCTTGCGCTCGGCATCGAGCGCGCGGGCCTGTTCCAGGGCTTTGGGATTGAGGGTGAGCACTGCGTTCAGCTTCGGGCCCTTGTCGTCGTAGGCGTCGATGCGCGCCAGGCTGAGTTGCACGAGCCGCTCGCTCGTGAGCGTGCCGGCGTCCATGGCGGCACTGAGCTGCGCGATGGTGGCCGAATCGAGGTCGACTGCCTGTGCGACGACAGGCGACGACCACAGCGCGAGCAGACCGGCGACGCCGAGCAGGCAACGAGCGATACGCATCATGAAGTTCTCCACGCCCGACACCGGGCCCGCCAAGGTTACTCCCGTCTAGTGGAAGTGGCCGTGTTCGGGCGACCACACCTTGCCCGGCATGGCCGTGGCCGAGGAGGATTCGCCGTAGCCCAGCACGCCGGCGGCGACGCCGCCGAGAATGGCGGCCGCGACCAGCGCCATCAGCACACGGCTCGTCCAAGGGCTGGACGCGGACGTGGTCTCACAGCAGTTCGTCCGCTTCTTCCCGCTGCCGCAGGCGCAGAGGTCGTTTCGGCCGGGCTTGGTGTGACGAGACATGGGCACTCGCTTTCGGGGCCCACACCAGACCGGCGAGCTGCCGCCCGGCGGGGACCCAGCCGATCGTGTCGATCTCGTAGCGGCGGGTCAAGCAGACTTCGCGGCCGGCGCCGCCAGGGCGAGCCACGGCCTCCCCGTCCAGCGTATGATTCCGGGTCATGACGCTTATCACCTCGCCCCGCTCCGTGCTCGCGGCCCTGTTGCTTGCCGCGCTGGCCCTTCCCGTGTCGCCCGTCTTCGCCCAGGCCGCCGCCGCGGCCAAGCCCTTCGAGCCCAGCGTGGGCCAGGCCGGCAAGGACGTGGTGTGGGTGCCCACGCCCCAAGTGCTCGTGGAGAAGATGCTCGACCTGGCCAGGATCACGCCCCAGGACCTGCACTACGACCTTGGCTCCGGCGACGGGCGTACCGTCATCACTGCCGCCAAGCGCGGTGCCCGATCGATGGGCATCGAGTACAACCCCGACATGGTGGCACTGTCCAAGAAGAACGCCGCCGATGCAGGCATGACCGCACGCGCCACGTTCACGGAAGCCGACCTCTTCGAGACCGACTTCTCGAAGGCCAACGTGGTCACGCTCTTCCTGCTGCCGTCAATCAACATGAAGCTGCGGCCCAAGATTCTCGACATGCCGCCCGGCACGCGCATCGTGGCCAACACCTTCACGATGGAAGACTGGGCGGCCGATCAGACCGAGACCGTCTCGGGCGACTGCGTGAGCTGGTGCACGGCGCTGCTGTGGGTCGTGCCCGCGAAGGTGGCCGGCACGTGGCAGATCGGCACCAACACCCTCACCCTCACCCAGACCTTCCAGATGCTCGAGGGCACGCTCGGCGGCGCGGCGATCACCGACGCAAAGATGACCGGCGACGACATCGCGTTCACGGTCGGCGGCGGCCCGCGCTACGCCGGCACGGTGAAGGGCAATACGATCACCGGCACCGTCACCGGCGGCAGCGGCGGCAGCGGCACCACGTTCACCGCGACCAAGAAGTAGCGCGGCGCTTCAGCGTCGCACACGAGGAGCCCGCACCATGACGTCGTTGGCACGCCTCACGACCGCGCTCACCGTGCTGGTGGGGCTTCTGGCCGGCCTACCAGCGACTGCGCCGCGTCTCGGCGCGCAAGCCGGCGAGTACCCGCACGCGTTCCCCCGCAAGGGCGTCACGCAGCTCTTCGACAACACCCGTGTGACGGTGTGGGAAGTGAACTGGCGCCACGGCGACGAGCAGCCGGTTCACCGCCACACCTACGACATGGCTGGCGTCTATCTGCGCTTCGGCATCATCACCGTGACCGCACTCGACGGCACGGCGAACACCGGAGCGGAGTTCGCGGTGCCGCGTCCCTACTTCCAGGTGAAGGGCATCACGCACCGCGAGGAGGCCCGCGCCCCGGGCACGCCGGAGCGGCTCGCCATTATGGTGGATCTGAAGGACGCGGTCACCGACATGATGATGATCGATGACCCCGAGCCGTCGTCGTATCCGCGCGACGGCGCGAAGAACGTGCTCGAAAACCCGCGTATCCGGATGTGGGACTACACCTATCAGGCGAAGGCGCCGGCCGTGAAGCGCGTCTATCGCAACGACGTGGTGGAAGTGGTGGTCACCGGAGGCACCATCACGGTGACGGGGCCGAGCGGCACGCCAGAAACGCGCGTGCTGGTCGAGAAGCAGGCGCGTTATGTCTCGCGCGGCACCATGCAGACCGAGCAAGGCGTAAGCGGCACGCCGCGGGTGATGGCGATTGAACTGAAGTGACTTGTCGCCGGGTCAGTCACCGCTGATCGAACCGGGCGGCGGATAAGCTGTTACTCGTTGCTGACCCTTTAGAACGTCTTTCGCGCCACCCACTCGCGGTAGAGCGAGTCGGTCACCACGTAGGTCGTGCCGTCTTTCATGACGACGTCCTGCTTCACGAGTCCCGCCAGCGCTGCCTGCACGCTCGATGCACCCGACAGGCGATGCTTGCTGCGCACGTCGGCCGAAAGCATCTCGCGGCCGTCCTCCAGCACGAGCGCGCGCAGCGACGCGCGCTGGGCCAGCGTGAGCCGCTGCCACGATTCCTCGAACATCGTGTGCTGCTCGTCGAGCAGGCGCGTCAGGGTGAGGTGCAGGTCGTCGAGCCGCACCGTGCGCCGCGCGGCTTCGTGCACGTCGTCCCACGTCTCGTGCGCGAGGCGCTGCACGTCGTAAGGCACATTGCCGGCCAGGTCCACGATGGCGGCGCCCAGGCCTTCTTCAGGCCGGATGCCGCTCGCTTTGAAGCGGAGTTCCAGCCAGCTGCCGAACACCTCGGGGTCGATCTTCTGCAGGCGCACTACCGGCCCGGCCTTGTAGAACGGCCGCTTCGGCGTGAGCATCTTCTCCATGAGCGATGGCTCGGAGCCGGCAAACACGTAGCCGACCTGCCGCTGGTCTTGCACGGCGGCGCGCAGCGCATGTTCCACGTGGCCGCTGTCGAAGGCCTCCACCGCCTGGAACTCGTCGAGCATGATGGCCACCTTCTGCTTGCGGGCCACCGCGATCTTCCCAGGCAGCGCGAACACCTCGGCCGCCAGCCGCGCCGTGTCGCGGGCGGTGCGCACGGCGGGGAAGGCCAGGCTGAAGCCGGTGTCGCCGCTGGCCGCGGCGTCGAACCGCACCTCGGGCCGCACCCCCGAGAGCAGGTCGCTCGTCCAGCGGCGCAGTCGGCCGACCGGCGTGTCGGCGGCCACCAGCGCACGCGCGTACGACTCGAGAAAGCCCACATACGAGCTCGACGCCGCCACCGTGACCTCCACCGTGAGCACGCCCTCGCGCGCAAGACTCCGCAGCACGTCGCGCACGAGCGAGCTCTTGCCGTAGCGCCGCGGCGAGATGAGGAACACCTTCTGGCCGGCCGCCAGATCGCGACGCAGCCGCTCACGCTCGGCCTCGCGGTCCGCAAACGCATCGGAGCTGACGATCTCGCCGTAGACGAAGGGATTCGTTGTAGCCGCCATTACGGCATTATACGTAATGGTTACGTGGAATCACGTAACCCACGTGCGTGGCTGGACTAGCCTGGGGGCAGATACCACCACGCCGCCAGGCGCTTCATGGGCGACCTACTTTCCGGCCTTCGCGCGTGCGCAGACCGCCACGTCCAGGTAGAACGCGGCGGCGTTTCGCTCGCGCTCAACCGCCGCGCGCACGGCGGTCGCGGTGTTCGCCACGCCGGCCATGGCCTTGTCGGCCACGACCTGCAGGTGCATCACGTTCGGGCGCATCAGGGTGAAGCGCAGGAAGGTCCATGTGCCGGTGGGGCCGCGCTCGTCACGCTGGCGCACGTTCATGAGCGTGGTGCCCTGAATCACCGACGCGTATGCGTCGTAATGGTCGGGCGGATCGCCGTCTTCTTTCCAGGCCGCATCGTAGACGCGGGCACGGCTGCTGCGCGCGAGCGTGAACGTGACGGGTGCCTCGTCGGCATCCCCGTCGATCGCCAGGCACCGCCACGTGCCGAGCAGGCCAGGGTTGAGGTCGATGAGCGGATCGGAGTCGAGCGGGTAGTCCGATTGATAGCACCCGGCCGTCAGTGCCGCCACCGAGACCACGAGCACGCCGTGCCGCCAGCTGGTCCACATGAGTCGCATTGTATGCAGTTCCCGCCTGCCAGGCGCGGCGAGCGGGGCCGGCCCGCACTTCGCCCGAGTCGTGCGCGTGGCGTCCAGACCGAACGGGCGCGGCTGGTCACACAAGGGGCTCCCCATCACGAATCACGAATTCCGCGCATCGGTCACCAATCATCAGACACGCCGCCTCGGGCGGCGCGTTGACGATGTCGGGCATCACCGCGGCGCTCGCCACGCGCAGGCCAGCCACGCCGTGCACCGCCAGCGTGCGATCGACCACGGCGGCCGGGTCGGTGGCGGGGCCCATCGCGCAGGTGCCGGCGAGATGCCCGCGCGGCCTGGCGATCGCGCGCACCAGCGCCCGCAGTTCCGCCGCCGACTGCGCGTCGCTCGTGACCGCCGTCTCCGCGCCTCGAAACGGGTCGAGTGCCGTGGCCGTCATGACCAGCCGGCCCAGCCGAAGGGCCTGCACGAGCGCGGTCACGTCGGTTTCGGCGGCCAGCGCGTTCATCGACACGACGGGCGCCTGGGCGGGGTCGCCCGAGGCCAGTCGGATGTGGCCACGTGCCGACGGCCGCACGAGCGTGACGTCGAGGCCGAGTACCGGCGGGGTGCCGGTCTGCGGCCCGACAAAGTCCATTTGCAGGTCTGGCGGCGACGCGCTCAGCGACACCAGGAACATGCCGGCCGTGACAGTCGAGGCCGGCATCGACCGCAGCGACGGATACCGCAGCGCCAGCCGCACGTGGTCGTGCAGGTTCCGGCCCACGCCCGGGCGGTCGGCGACCACCGGCACGCCCGCCGCGCGCACGGCGTCGGCAGGACCAATGCCCGAGAGCATCAGCAACTGCGCAGAGCGCAGGGGGTCCGCACAGAGAACGACGCTCCGCTCGACCCGGATGACCTGCCGCATGCCACCCACGACGTACTCCACGCCGACGGCGCGCGTGCGCTCCATCACGACGCGGCTCACGTAACCGCCGGAGGTGACCGCCACGTTGGCCTGCGCCTGCACGGGCGCCAGAAAGGCGGCCCCGAGTGTGTGCGGACGGTCGTCGAGGATCGCCTTCTGGTAGTAGCCCGCCACGCTCTGGGAGCGCGGACCGTTGAAGTCGTGCCGCGAGTCCTGCATGTAGCCGCTCGGCACGCACGCCATCAAAAACGCGCGATGCGCGGCGTGCGGGTCCCAGCAGTGCGTGACTGACAGGGGCCCGTCGGCGCCGCGCGTGGCGCTGGCTCCAACCTCGTAGCGTTCGATGCGCTTGAAGAAGGGCAGCACGTCGGCGTAGCCCCACCCCGGATTGACGCGGTCGCGCCAGGCGTCGAAACACACCTCGTGGCCGCGCACGAAGGGCGCCAGATCGGCCACCGGGGTGTCCGCCGCCGGCCCGGCGCCACGGCGCCACGGCGGAGTGTCGTCCAACAGGGTCACCCGCAGCGTGCGGTCCTGCGCGAGCCGGAACACGAGAGCGTAGGCGGCGGGGTCGCCGCCCACGACGACGACATCGGCTGGGCGGTCCTGCGCCCCAGCCGCCGGCGTCGAGCCAAGAACTCGACCCAGTGGCACGGCGGCGCCCGCCGCCGCCAGGAAGTTACGTCGGGTGAGGCCGACCGCCATTCTGCAGACACACTACTCCGACCCGCTGGAAAATCCACACCCAGGTGGGGGAGTCCCCGCGGGACGGCTGGCGCGGCCCTTGGCTGGTCCGTTTTTCCGCACCCATTGCGCCGCGTGCCACGGCACGAGCGCCAAGGGCGACGGGCCCAGCTAGTGTCGTGTGTACGGGATCCCCCGACAGGGCCCCCGGACAGGGCCCCCGGACGGCGTTGACACGCCCGCCGCGGATCGCGCACGCTGTGCCGGAACTCGGTCCCTGGAGGCTCGGCATGCGAATGTGTGGCGCTCTTCTCACCGTTGCTCTGCTTGTGCTCGAGGTGCCCGCCCGGGCCCAGACGCCGGCGTGGAACCTGTCGGCCACCGTGGCCGAGAGTTGCAGCTGCACCATCTCGTGCCCGTGCAACTTCGGCGGTGCCCCCAACCGCAATCCCTGCGAAGGCAATCGCATGATCTCGATCGACTCGGGCCGCTACGGCGAGGTCGATCTGGCCGGCGTGCAGTTCCTGGTCACCTTCACCATGAGCAGTTGGTCGAAGATCTACGTGAGCGACAAGGTGACGCCCGCGCAGGAAAAGGCCGTTGAGGCGCTGCTGCCGCTGGCGTTTGTCGGCTTACACAAGGGCATGCTGTCGTTCAGCAAGGTGCCGATCACGATGGAGGTGACTGACGCGCGCGTGCGGTTCTCGACGCCCGAGTCGTCGGTCGACATGGAAGTGGTGCGCGGCTACAACGGCCAGGCCATCAAGGTGCTGAACCTGCCCGGCGCCGCCCTGCAGGACTACACGCAGTTCAAGAGCGTCATGCACCAGCACACGAGTGCCAGCCATGCGTGGAAGCACTCGGGCACCAACGGCTTCGTGTCGAAGATGAACGTCGCGAGCAAGCGCTAGTCAGGTCGAGGGCATCAGCGCTGAGGACAAGAAGAAGGCCACCGGCGTGGTCACGCTCGTGAAGGAAGCAGGCGCCTGGAAGATCGAGCGCGAGAACTGGCAGAGCGGAATGGGCCAGTAGGCCTGTCGCGCCGACGTCTACGTCAGCGTGCGGCCTCGCGTCTCGGGACCGAGCCAGAGCAGTACCACGCAGGTCACCCCGGCGGTGACGATGCAGTACGACATCGCCACGTTCAATGAGGTGCCGCCGTCCTGCAGCCGGCCAATGAGATACGGCGCGTACGAGCCAATGCCCACGCCCGCGTGGTACGCAAAGCCGGTGCCCACGCCGCGGGCCTCGGTGGGGAAGCGCTCCGACAGATACCCGGGCACCATGCCCCAGGCGCCGGCAGCGAAGAAGCCCATCATCCAGGCGCCGAGCAGCAGCACCGACGGGCTCGACGAGAAGAGGTACAACGGCACCGAGAGCAGGCCCACCACCATGCCGAGCGTGGCCGATCCGCGTCGTCCGCCCCACTTCTCGGACAGCGCGCCCAGCACGACGGCGCCAATCAAGCCGCCGGCGTTCAGCAGGAGCAGAAACGAC
>JANORI010000188.1:0-12054 GCA_031415235.1 Acidobacteriota bacterium
GATCAACGGCGTCAAGATGGAGCCCATCGAAGATCTGGTCATCGACGTAGCCGAAGAGTTCCAGGGCGCGGTGATCGCCGGCGTGGGCATGCGCCGCGGCACGATGACCAAGATGGTGAACCACGGCAGCGGCCGCGTGCGGCTCGAGTTCCGCATCCCGGCCCGCGGCCTCATCGGCTTCCGCTCGCAGTTCCTGACCGAGACCAAGGGCACCGGCATGATGAACCACGTCTTTGCCGAGTGGGAACCCTGGCACGGGCCGATTCAGTCGCGCCCGACCGGCGCCATGGTGTCGGACCGCACCGGCGTGGCCACGGCGTTTGCGATGGCCAATCTGCAGGAACGAGCCACGATGATGATCGAGCCCACGACTGAAGTCTACGAGGGCATGATCGTCGGCGAGAACTCGCGCGTGAACGACCTCGACGTGAACATCTGCAAGGAAAAGAAGCAGACGAACATGCGGGCGTCGGAGGCCGACGAAGCCATCCGCATCGTGCCGCCGCGCTTGATGGGGCTGGAACAGGCGATCGAGTTCATCAACGACGACGAGCTCGTGGAGATCACGCCCAAGAGCATCCGCTTGCGCAAGCGCATTCTCGAGAGCAACCGGCGTCCGAAGCGGCAGGACAGCGGCGAGTAGCGGGCTCGGGTCCGCGCCGCGATGACTCGGCGGGATCCGTGACGCTGGGCGACCCTTAGTTAGTGCATCGCGGTCGCCGCGGCGAGCGACTCGGATTGCTGTCGCCGATACTCGGCCATCATCCGGGAGATATGTTGCTCGCGCATCTGATCGCGGTCGTGTGCACTGATCGGCTTGGCACTGCGCACCACTTCGCCCGGATCGTCGGCCACGACGCACCCGGGCTCGAACGAGCGGACGCTGCCGAGCTCCACGTGTGCGCTCCCCGTGAAGGCGAGCAAGGCGCGACGCCACGGCCTGGCGACCAGAAATCGCTCTGCGACGCTGAACGCTGCGGTCGGGCGTAGAACGTAGTCGCGGTGTGTGGGTGTCGCGAGGGTGCTCATGCACCACCCTGATCCAAGGGGCATGCCAACGCCTTCACGTGTCGTTTGAAGCTTTATTGGTGACCGCCCTCTGGGGATAGACAGTCTCCAGCCAGAATAAAGGTGTTCGACCTGGGGCCCTTACCCCCGGCGACGCGGCGCGTGCCGGGCGACCAGTCATGGTCGGCGCAGGGCGTGTTCTGTACTCATGTAGCCCCGTCCCAATCGGCCGATTGCCAACGTGACTACTTCTAGTCATAATTGGCTCATGAAGCAAGTACGCATCGCCGACCTCAAGGCGCGGCTGAGCGAGCACCTGCGGGCCGTGCGTGCGGGTGAGTCCATTGCCGTGTTGGACCGTGACACCCCAGTCGCCCAACTCATTCCGATCCGCGAGTCGCGAGCGCTACGGATCCAGAAGCCGGCTCCGGGGGCACCGCCGCTCTATCGGATCAAGGTCCCGAAGCGCACTCGGCTGAACGTGGATGTCGTGCAACTGCTGCTCGACGAGCGACAGGGTCACCGATGATCGCCTACGTGGATGCCTCGGTGCTGCTTCGTGTCGCGCTGGCTCAGCCGAACGCTTTGCCCGAATGGTCCAGGATTCAGCAGGGCGTTGCCAGCGCGCTGGTCATGACGGAGAGCCTGCGTACATTGGATCGCCTTCGGCTCCGGGCGAATCTGAGCGACGCGGAGGTCGCGGAGCGCCGGGGCATCATCCTGGCGCTCGTTGGGTCGCTCGAGTTGGTCGATGTCGACTCGATGGTCCTCGAGCGCGCGGCGCAACCGATGCCGACGGAGTTGGGGACGCTGGATGCGATCCATCTGGCGACCGCGCTTCTGTGGAAAGAAATGACGAAGGGAGACCTCGTGATGGCCACCCACGACGGCGCCCTCGCGCTGGGCGCCCAGGCGCATGGCCTGCGGGTCCTGGGTAGCCCGCTCCCATGAGGAGCGGATAACGGTGTGGCTTTCACACCCCCGGTCGCCTCGGCCACACCAGGTCTGCAGATGCTGCTGCTGCACGGCTCGCGCGCCCGCCACGAGGCGCACGCATATTCCGACTGGGACTTCGCGTACGATGGCGCGCCGGACCTCGTCGCTGCGTTCGGCCGTGGACGAGGGCTCGGTTCGTCGTATTCTCCTGACGTGACCTCGTCGGTCAGGCCCTGCTCGAGATGACACACGACGGTGACGCATGAACGCGCAGCGTTGCCACGACCTGCGCCTGACCGGTTCCGGTGGCGCGAATCGGGTCATGGAAGCCGAGCTCAAGCGGCTCGTGATGCGCTCGCCGTTCGACGTGCGCCTCGCCCCGCCGAAGCGCGAGGGGGAAGAGACCCTGCTCTACGCCTTCGACGCGCGCGTGGCGTGGGTCGCGGCGTGCTATCACCGCACGTCGTCGCGCATCTCCTGGGATCTGTGTGCCAGTCCGGCCGTGCGCCTCGAGCCGCTCTTCGCCGACCTGCTGCCCGCGCTCTCGTCGGACGACAGGCTCCCCGACGGCACGCGCCTGCGCTTCTCGGTCGAGGTCGGTGCCTCGTCCGACTTCGAAGCATCGCCGCTCCAGCTGCGCGGCGTCGTCAAGAACGCGCTCGTCGAGGCGCTGGCCTCGCGCGGCGTCGCGTCCGACATCGACGGCGACGCGCCGGACGTCGTGTTCGTCGTACGCCGAGCGGGCACGCCTGACGCGCGGCGTACCGTGGTGGGCATCGACGTGGGCGGCGGCGGCCGTCATCGACGTGGCGCGCGCGTGGCCGCCGGGCTCGCGCCGCTGCGCGAGACGCTCGCGGCGCAGTTGATCATGCTGTCGCGCTGGGACGCGCGCACCGAGCCGCTCGTCGATCCGATGGCTGGCAGCGCCACGATTCCGATCGAGGCGGCCGGCCTCGCGGTGGGCGCGGCCATTCGTCGCCCGGCGGATCTTCCGCTGCGCCACCTCGTCGCGTTCAGGGGTCTGCCGAGCGACACGCCCGATCTCTTCCCCGGGACCGTGGCACAGATTGTCGCGCTCGACGCCGACGCCGCGTGCATGTCCGCAATGGTGGGCAACCTGCGCGCCGCGGGTCTGACCGGTGCCGCCTACGACCAGTCCATCGTCATCGCGCAACAGGACGTGCGAGGGCTGACGCCGGACGACATCGAGCGGCTGCTGCCGGCGGTGCGCACCATGCAGCCGGGGGTCTTCTGCTTCAATCCGCCGTACGGCGTGCGCATCGGCGGGGAGCACGGCGACGAAGAGCTGCGTGCGCTCTACGCTGACATGGGCCGCGCCCTCGGACGCTTCAGCGGGTGGCGCGCGGCGTGTTTCGTCGCGAACCCGAAGTTCGTGTACGCCTTCGGGCACCGTGCCACCATGACGAAGCCCGCGAGCAACGCCAACCTTCGCGGTACCTTCCTGGTGTTTCAGCTGTAGTCCGGCGTGGCCCTTGCTGGTCACGAAGTGTCTGGTGATCCATCCGAAGGTGAGGGTGAACCCTCAGCGACGAGATCCGGGCGGCGTCAGGGTCGATGGTGAGGGATACGCGCTGGCGTATGTCCATTCCCGGTCGCAGAAGACCAGGGCGTTCGGGTCGCTCATCCAGTTCCGCTCGGGCGTGAAGTGGCACTGCGGGCAAAACGGCTCCGACTGCGCGTGAGCGATGACGCCGGCCGCGACGAAGGTGGCGAGAAGGACGGACTGCCTCACGCGACTCATGCGACGACACCGAGCTGGCGCTGGATCTCTTCGAGCGGCACGCCTTTGGTCTCGGGCACCATCGTCTGCACCCAGACCAACTGCAGGATCATCATCCCGCAGAAGAACAGGAAGATGTAGCCAGGCGCGAAGGCGCTCACCATCGCGGGAAAGACCGTGGTGAGCAGCGCCGCGAAGACCCAGTGCGTCGCGCTCCCGAGCGACTGACCCGTAGCGCGGTGCTGGTTCGGGAAGATCTCCGAGATGAGCACCCAGATGACCGTGCCTTGCCCAATGGCGTGCGACGCGATGAAGGCGAAGATGCACGCCGGCACGATGGCGAGGTGTCCGGTGAAGAACGCCCACGCGCACGTGCCCAGGGAGGCGATGTAGCCGAAGGAGCCGATGAGGAGCAGCGTGCGGCGGCCGAGCCGATCGATGAGCCACAGGCCCGCACAGGTGAACACGAGATTCGTGATGCCGATGCCGACCGACTGGAGCAACGCGGCCCTGGCGCCGAGCCCGGTCATCTCGAAGATGCGCGGCGCGAAGTAGAGAATCGCGTTGATGCCCGAGAGCTGGTTGAAGAACGCGACGAGGAAGGCGAGCAGGATGGGCACGCGCAGCCGCATGGACCAGAACCCGCTTGCGCTCGTCTGCGCCGATGCCCCCATCACGATCTGATCGGCGGCGGCCTCGAGTGCCGCGGCCGAGTGCCCCGGCTCGATCAGGGCGAGCACGCGCACGCCCCCGGCGCGATCGCCTTGTCGCGTGAGCAGCCAGCGCGGACTCTCCGGAATGCCGAGGCACAGCAGGGTGTAGACGATCGACGGACATGCGGCGACGCCAAGCATCCAGCGCCACGCGTGCTCGCCGATGCCGGAGAGGAGCGCATTGGAGAGAAACGCCATCACGATGCCCAAGACGATATTGAACTGGAACAGGCCCGCCAGCCGGCCGCGGCGAGCCGGCGGAGCGATTTCCGAGATGTACAGCGGCGCGGCTACCGTAGAGACCCCGATACCAATACCGCCGAGGATGCGCGCTCCGATGAAGGCATAGACGTTCCAGGCCAGGGCGCAGCCCACCGCGGAGAGGATGTAGAGCACCCCGATCCACAGCAGGGTGGCCTTGCGTCCAAAGCGGTCCGTCGGCCACGCGCCGATCAACGAGCCCAGCACCGTGCCGTAGAGCGCCGCACCCATCGCAATGCCGTGCATCGCGGGGCTCAAACCCCACAGTGTCTGAATCGTCTGTTCGGCGCCGGAAATGACGACCGTATCGAAGCCGAAGAGAAAACCGGCGAGCGCCGACGTGATCGCCCAGAGGAGCACGCGGCCGTTCATTCGCTGGTGCGGAGGCGGGAGCGCTGTCGTGTGGGGATTCGTCGCGGCGGGCGTGATGTTCATCATGTGGTGAGACGTCCGGCGGCGTGCGCGACAGCACGTGGTCGGGCTGGGCCGGCGCGAGTCATCATAGGCGCATTCGCGTGTATCTCGCCGAGTGGGCGTCGAGACACGCTCCGAGACGAGGGCAGTCGGAGCGCATGTCCAGGGTGACGGCGTGCGCGCTATCAGACCCGGCCCCGCCGCGCCGACGTGCACGTGGGAGACGCGCCTGCGCCTGTCCCCGCACACTCTCTCGATCATGCGCACGGGTCCGCTCTGACACCCGCCCGACAGGTGCGTTGACCCCGCGCCACGGCGGCACGCGGAGCATCGAGTGGCTTGGGCGGACGACGAACCGCGCCACCACACCATATAATCACGCACATCTTGGGCCTGACCCCCGGCACCCGTCTCGGCGTCTACGAAGTGCTCGCCCAGATCGGCGAAGGCGGAATGGGGCAGGTGTTTCGTGCCCGCGACACCAAGCTGAACCGTGATGTCGCGCTGAAGGTGTTGCCCGACTCGTTTGCCAGCGACGCGGACCGGCTGGCGCGGTTCACGCGGGAAGCGCAGACGCTGGCGGCGCTGAATCACCCCAACATTGCTGCCATCTACGGGCTGGAGGAAGGCCCTTCGGCTGGCGCAGGGCAGTCGGGCGTGCGAGCGCTCGTGATGGAGCTGGTGGAAGGGGAGGACCTGTCGCAGCGTATCGCCCGCCTTCGCGCCCCGGGCGGTTCGGCGAGGCAGGCGGGAATCCCGCTGGACGAGGCGCTGCCCATCGCGCGGCAGATCGCCGAGGCGCTCGAAACGGCGCACGAGCAGGCCATCGTCCATCGCGATCTGAAGCCCGCGAACATCAAGGTGCGGCCCGACGGCACGGTGAAAGTGCTCGACTTCGGCCTCGCCAAGGCGATCGATCCCGCCTCCGCGGCGAGCGCGGCGACGACGAACTCGCCAACGATCACCACGCCCGCCATGACCGAAGCCGGGATGATTCTGGGTACGGCCGCCTACATGAGTCCCGAGCAGGCGCGCGGGAAGGTCGTGGACAAACGCGCGGACATCTGGGCGTTTGGCGTCGTGCTCTTCGAGATGCTCACGGGTCGCCGCGTCTTCGAGGGGGCGGACGTCGCTGACGTCATTGCCGCGGTGTTGCGCGCCGAGCCCGAGTGGACGCGGCTGCCCGCCGACACGCCGGCGTCCATCCGCACGTTGCTCCGCCGCTGCCTGCAGAAGGACGCGAAGAAGCGGCTCGCCGATGCGGCGGATGCCCGGCTCGAGATCGAAGACGCACTGGCATCACCTGCGGCGGCGGCGCCCTCGATGCCTGCACCACCAGCATCACGGCGATGGGTGGCGACCACGTCGCTTCTCGCTCTGGTGACACTCCTGTTGTCGGCGTTCGTTGTCTACGACCGTTTGGCAGGCCAGCGCACGACCTCCCAGCCGCGACCGGCAGCCGTGGTCACGATCACCTTCCCCGGCGTGAGCCAGTTGCAGTCGGTGGCCATCTCAGCCGATGGCCGCCGTATTGCCGTCGCAGGGCGTCGCAGCTCGACGACGACGTTCAGACTGTTCGTGCGCGACCTGAATCAGCTCGGGTGTCGCGAGATCCTCAACACCGACGGGGCGCGCCAGCCGTTCTTCTCGCCCGACGGGCAATGGATTGCGTTCTTCACGTCACGCGAGTTGAAGAAGGTGTCGGCGGACGGTGGCGTGCCCGTCGTGCTGGCCGCACTGACCGAGGCCGGCAACGACAGCTCGTTGGGCGGCAGCTGGGGGACGGACGACACGATCCTGTTCAGCACGGGCACCGGCATCTCGAGGGCTAGCGCCAGCGGCGGCGCCGTTGTGGCGATGACGACCGCCGGTACCGAGTGGCACGCGTCACCGCAGCACCTCCCAGGGGGGTCGCCATTCCTGTTCGCCAAGCGAGTGCTCTCGGCGCCGGCGCCATCCGGATTCGACACACCCGATGCCAACAACCTCGAAATCGCCGTGCAGGACTCGCCCGGCACCCAGCCTCGCATCGTGCTCGAGGACGCGTTCGAGGCGGTCTACAGCCACACGGGGCACCTGCTCTTCCGTCGGTCTGGGACACTCTTCGCCACGCCCTTCGATCCGCGGACATTGACGACCGGCCCCGCGGCCCCGGTCGCCGAAGGTCTCCAAGTCGGCCGCAGCACGGTCCAGAGCCAGGGCAGAGGCGGAGCGTTCAGTGTCTCGTCGGCGAACTCTCTCGTGTATCTATTGTCACCAGACTCGGTGGCGTTGCGAGAGCTCGTGTGGGTCGACCGTACCGGGCGAGCCCAGCCGTCGCCGCCTTTCGGCGACGCATCGAGCTGCCCCGGCTGTCGCCGTCCGGCACGCGTGTGGCGGTCAGCGATCCGGGCGATGAGATTCAATCGGCCTGGGTCTACGACCTGGAACGAAAGACGATTGGCCGGTTGTCGGTTGACCCCCCGGGCCTGAACCCCCACTGGTCGCCTGATGGCACGCGAATCGCGTTCGAGAACCGGGGCTCCGGCGCTCCGTTCTTCCTCCGGTCTGCCGACGGTTCTGACGCGGCGGTCCCGATCGACGCACCCGGACTCAACCCAGCGCTTCAGTCGTGGTCGAGCGATGGGCGGAGCCTCTTGTACCAGATCTCCGGCGCAACGACCGACCGTGATCTCTGGACGGTCTCCGTTGATGGGGCGCGCAACGCCGCACCACTGATCGCCACGCGGTTCTTCGAAGGCGGCGGCTCGCTGTCCCCGGATGGAAAGCTGGTCGCGTGGGTGTCGTCGGAGACCGGCGTCAACCAGGTCTACGTGCAGAGCCATCCCGCTGGAACCGGACGGGTGCAGGTGTCCGTTGACGGCGGGGTCGAGCCGGTCTGGTCGCGGTCGAGCAAGGAACTGTTCTTCCGGCTCGACGACAAGATGCTCAGCGTGCCCGTGTCCACCACGCCGTCGCTGAGCGTAGGTACGCCAACCGTGCTCTTCGAGGGCCGATTCGAATTCTACGGCGGTGCCCGTCCCAATTACGACGTCTCTCCCGACGGGCAGCGGTTTCTGATGCTTCGAGCGGTCGAGACACCGTCCACCGACGCGTGGCTGGTTTACATCGCCGACTGGCCGCAACTGCTGGTGGACAAGCGGCCGGTCACCCTGCCTGGCTCGAGGCCGCAATGAAAACGAGCCCGGATCCACAGTGGCCTCGGAGTTGCGTCCAGCCATCCGGCAGGCTGGCAGGATAGAATTGACGTGTGGTGACCTTGGCGGCGGTGCAATCCGCGCTGCGCTCGGATCCAGACGTCAGCCTGGCCGCGGTCTTCGGATCGGCGGCGCGCGGCGAGGCGTCGCGAGCGAGCGACCTCGACATTGGCGTCGCGGGCGTGCCGCCGTCGCGCTTGCCCGCGCTGGCCGTGACACTCAGCCGGCTTGCCGGCCGTGAAGTGGATCTGATTCAACTGGAGACCGCGCCGCCGCTGCTGCGCTTCGAGATTGCGCGTGACGGTGTTCTGCTCGCCGAGCGGACGGCCGGTCTGTGGCCCGCGTTTCAAGCGCGGGCCATGGTTGATTGGTGGGACTGGGCGCCATCGGCTCGGCAGTTTGCTGAAGCGGCGATGAGCCGGTTGTCGTCGGGACGCCCATGACAATACGGCGTCAGGTCGCGGCGAGCCGGATCGGCCGAGCCTCCAACTGGCTGACCGACGCCGAGAAGTTGTTCGCGATGGACGCCGTGCAGTATCTCGCCGCCACCAAGGACCGCGACCTCGCGATCTTTTACTTGTTCCTCGCCTTGCAGGAATGCATCGACCTGGCGGCCCACTGGGTGGCCGATGCCGGATGGGGTGTGCCCGACGATGCGGGATCGACGTTTGATGAGTTAGCGGACCGCGGGGTCATTTCACGCGAGCTGGCCACTCGCCTTCGCGAAGGCGTCGGTCTCCGCAATCGCATCGCGCACGGATACGCGCTGCTCGACTACGGTCGCGTGCAGTCGGAGGCCCTGATTGGTATTCCTGCGCTCAGGTCGTTTCTGGCCGTCGTCGGTCAGGCAGCCGGCCTGTAGTCGCCACCTGCCACGGCGCGCTGTCGACCATCCGAGCTGGCCCAGCCATATAATCACCCTCACTTGGCTTTAGCCTCAGGCACGCGTCTCGGTCCCTACGAAATCGCCTCGGCCCTCGGCGCCGGCGGCATGGGCGAGGTGTACCGCGCGCGCGACACGAAGCTCAATCGCGACGTGGCGATCAAGGTGCTGCCGGAGGCGTTCGCGCTCGACGTTGAGCGGCTCGCACGCTTCACGCGCGAAGCGCAGACGCTGGCGGCGCTGAATCACCCCAACATTGCTGCCATCTACGGATTGGAGGAAGGCCCTTCGGCTGGCGCAGGGCAGACGGGCGTGCGAGCGCTCGTGATGGAGCTGGTGGAAGGGGAGGACCTGTCGCAGCGTATCGCCCGCCTTCGCGCCCCGGGCGGTTCGGCGAGGCACGCGGGAATCCCGCTGGACGAGGCGCTGCCCATCGCGAAGCAGATCGCTGAGGCGCTCGAAGCCGCGCACGAGCAGGGGATCGTCCATCGCGATCTGAAGCCCGCGAACATCAAGGTGCGGCCCGACGGCACGGTGAAGGTGCTCGACTTCGGCCTCGCCAAGGCGATCGATCCCGCCTCCGCGGCGAGCCCCGAGGCGATGAACTCACCGACCATCACGTCCCCCGCGATGACCGAAGCTGGGATGATTCTCGGCACGGCCGCGTACATGAGCCCTGAGCAGGCGCGCGGGAAGGTCGTCGACAAGCGGGCCGACATCTGGGCGTTTGGCGTCTTGCTCTACGAGATGCTCACCGGCACGCGACTGTTCGCCGGCGACTCGGTGCCAGAGACGCTTGGGCTGATCTTCTCGCGTGAGCCCGACCTGACCACGCTGCCCACGGGGACGCCAGCCCGCGTGCGCTCGCTGATGGCCCGCTGCCTCGTCAAGGATCCGCGTCAGCGGCTGCGCGACATCGGCGAAGCGCGGCTGGTGCTGGAACGCTCGGACGATCCAACGGGTACGGGCGTGCGAGCCCCGCAGCGCTCGGTCGTGCGCGCCGTGCCGTGGGCCGTGGCCGCGGCCGCGGTGCTGGCAGCCGGGTGGGCGCTCTGGGGCCGGGCGGGCTCCGCCCCGTCCACTCTTCCAGTGACTCACCTCGACATCGGCTTCCCACCAGACGTCGAACCCTTTCATCTGGGCCGTGGCCCGGCGATCTCGCCGGATGGCCGCACGGTCGCGATGGTTGGCGTGAAGGACGGCGTGCGCAGCTTGTGGGTCCGACGGCTCGGTCGTGCGGAGGCCACTGAATTACCCGCCACCGGCAGCGTGAGTCAGGCGGCGTTCTCACCAGACAGCAGCAGCGTGGCGTTCATCGTTGGCGGCGGATCGGTCACGCGCGTGGGTCTGGCCGATCGGCAACGAACGGTCCTGGCGTCTGGCGCAGACGTCAACGGCGCGCTGGCGTGGAGCCCGGCCGGTATCGTCTTCGCCCAGGGTGGGGCGCTACGGATCGTCTCGCCGGAGGGCGGTGCCCCACGCGCCCTCACCGCACTCGATGCCGCCCGTCACGAAGTGGCGCACGAGCACGCGATTGTGCTGCCCGGGGAACGCTTCGTGCTGTTTGCGAGTCAACCGGCCGAGCCAGGTGGGGAGCGCATCGAAGCGGTGCCGATCGACGGAGGACAGCGGACCGTCGTCGTCGAGCGCGCCACGTCTCCCGTATGGTCATCCACGGGCCATCTGCTCTTCGCCAGGGATGGCGTGGTGCTGGCCGCACTCTTCGACCCTCGCACCGCGACGTTGCAAGGCGCAGCCATCCCAGTCCTGCCGTCCGGCAGCTTGCAGGCCCTCGGTTCCGGCGGCTTGCCGTTCGAGATGTCGTCCACCGGGACGCTGCTGTTTATCCCGGCCGGGTTCACCGACACCCGCGTTGTTTCGGTGGGCCGAGACGGGGCGGCCAAGGCCGATCTGCTGCCCTCCGATCGCTATGCGAACCCTCGAATCTCACCGGACGGCCGCACGCTCCTGGTAGAGATTGGCAGCAAAGTCATCGAGGGCCTCGATCTGGCACGCGGCACACGCGCCCGGCTGACGGCCGGAGCCCTGAACACGAACTTCTCCACGTGGAGCGCGGACGGCAGCCGCGTGGTATTCAAGCGATTCAATTTGCCGTTCTGGGCCGCCGCCGACGGCAGTGGCAAGACCGGCCCCGTGCCCGGCGCGACGGTCAACGACTTCCCCTCGTCGCCAGGATCCGATCCGGACTCCATCATCGGACTCCGCCTTCGACCCGACACGTCCGCGGATGTCTTCCTGATGTCGCTCAGTGGCGCCTTCGCGCCCAAGCCCTTGATCGTGACGCCCGCCTATGACGGCGGCGCGCAGTTATCGCCCGACGGACGCTGGCTGCTCTACCAGTCCGACGTCTCGGGGCGTGCGGAGATCTACGTCACGCGCTATCCGGCGCTCGATCGGCAATGGCAGGTGTCGGAAGGCGGCGGCGTGCAGGGGCGGTGGAGCCGCAACAGCACGGAGATCTACTACCGCGGCGCGAAGCACATCGTCTCGGTGCGGCTCGATACTTCAGGCACCGAGCCGGCGTTCGGCAAGCCCACGGTGCTCTTCGCCGACGACTACGAATTCGGCGGCGGCAGCAGCATCGCCAACTACGACGTTACGCCGGACGGCCGCTTCATCATGATTCGGCGCGGACCGAACGGCGGGAAGCTGCGCGTTGTCCTCAACTGGCAAGAAGAGTTGAAGCAGATCCTGGCGGCGGGTGGGGTGAAGTAGCAGGGCCGACCGCGTGCGCGCCGCAGGTCACTTCGCCGTCAACGCCACGCGGAAGCCGATGAAAGCGCGCCGCGCGCCGGGCTCGGCCGCGCCGCGCGTCGAGCCGCGCAGCATGCGCGCGGGATCGTTGAAGGCTCCGCCGCGCATCACCCACAGCGCGTCGAC
>JANORI010000189.1:0-1780 GCA_031415235.1 Acidobacteriota bacterium
TTGACCTACAGCGGGCCCTCGGATTCGACGCCCGCGGGCTTCCCGCCGCCGGCGCAGGCCAGTGGTTTCCCGGCGTCCGGTGCGCCCCGGCCGGCGCGCACGGGCGGCGACGATGCGCCCGTGACGCAAGTGCGGCGCGACGAACCCAAGATTGGCCGCAACGACCCCTGCCACTGCGGCAGCGGCAAGAAGTACAAGAAGTGCCACGGCGCCAACTGATGCCTGCTCCTGCCGCCGCCCCCCAGCCCTCCCCACGCCCCAGGCCGACTCGTGTGTCGGCCTTTCGTGCATCTGTCCCGCGAGACGACCGCCCATGACGCAACCGCACGCCGCCGCCACGCCCAGCCGCGCGTCCCTCGACGCGTCCCTCACCACCGCCCTGACCTTTGACGACGTGCTGCTCGTGCCGCGCTACTCGAATGTGCTGCCCGCGCAGGTCGACGTGTCGACACGGCTGACGAGAAACATCCCGCTCTTCGTGCCGCTGCTCAGCGCCGCGATGGACACGGTGACCGAGTCGTCCATGGCCATCGCCATGGCCCAGCAGGGCGGCCTCGGCATCATCCACAAGAACCTCTCAGTCGAGGATCAGGCGGCAGAAGTGGACCGCGTCAAGCGCTCCGAAAGCGGCATGATCGTGAATCCGATCACGCTGTCGCCGACCCACCGCATCCATGAAGCGCTCGAGTTGATGGCGCGCTACCGCATTTCGGGCGTGCCGGTCACCGAGGACGGCAGCAAGGAAGGCCGGCTCGTCGGCATCTTGACCAACCGCGATCTGCGCTTCGAGACCAACACGCAGCAGGCCGTCGCCGACGTGATGACGAAAGAGAACCTCATCACGGTACCGGTCGGCACGACCCTCGACGGGGCCCGCGAGATCCTGCACCAGAAGAAGGTCGAGAAGCTCCTGGTCGTCGACCACGCCTACCGCCTGAAGGGCCTCATCACAGTCAAGGACATCCAGAAGGCGATCAAGTATCCGAACGCCTGCAAAGACCCGCTCGGCCGATTGCGCTGCGGCGCCGCCGTCGGCACGGCCCAGAATACCCTCGACCGCGCGGCCGCCCTCGTCGAGGCCAACGTGGACGGGCTCGTCGTCGACACGGCGCACGGCCATAGCCAGGGCGTGCTCGACATGGTGCGCGAACTGCGGCGCCGCTACCCCGAGGTGGACATCGTGGCCGGCAACGTCGCCACCGCGGAAGCCACCGAGGCCCTCATCAAGCTCGGCGTGGATGGGGTCAAGGTCGGCATCGGCGCCGGCTCGATTTGCACGACCCGGGTGGTGGCCGGCGTCGGCATGCCGATGATCTCGTCGATCTACGAGTGCGCGCGGGCGGCGCGACCCTACGGCGTGCCGGTGATTGCCGACGGCGGCATCCGCTACTCCGGCGACGTCGTCAAGGCTCTGGCCGTGGGCGCCACGTCTGTGATGATCGGCAACTTGTTTGCCGGCACCGACGAGAGCCCCGGTGAGCTGATCCTGTTCCAAGGCCGCAGCTTCAAGGAGTACCGCGGCATGGGCTCGATCGGCGCGATGCGCCAGGGCAGCCGCGACCGCTACTTCCAGGACGAGTTCCAGCTCGATGGCAAGATCAGCGCGACCTCCGAGAAGCTCGTGCCCGAGGGCATCGAGGGCCGGGTGCCACACAAGGGGGGTCTGGCCTCACTCGTGCACCAACTCGTCGGCGGCCTGCGCGCCGGCATGGGTTACTGCGGCTGCGGCACCATCGACGACCTGCAGCGCGACGCGCACATCGTGCGAATTACCCCAGCG
>JANORI010000190.1:0-5074 GCA_031415235.1 Acidobacteriota bacterium
GAGGAGGCTTCGATGATGACGCTCCGATGGACCGTGGTCGGCGTGGCGATCGTGCTGAGCACGGTGTTTGCCGCGGCTCAACAGGGCGCGCGAGGCGGCGAATGGTCCCAATACGGCGCGGATGCCGGAGCCACCAGGTACGCGCCGCTCGATCAGATCACACCCGACAACGTCGCGCAGCTGCGCGTGGCGTGGCGGCGACCGGCGGTTGACGCGAGCGTCACGGCGAACGATCCGGACCTCTCCTATTCGAACAACTTCCGAGCCACACCGCTCATGATTGGCGGCGTCCTGTACAGCCCGAACGCCATCGGGCTGGTCGAGGCGTTTCATCCGGGGACGGGCAAGACGCTCTGGGTCCAGGAACCGTTTCCCGACGACCCCGGGAAAGGCCTTCGTGGCGACAGCTCGCGCGCTGTGGCGTCCTGGGCTGACGACACCGCACGGCGTCTCTTCGTGATCCGCGGCGAGTACCTGATCGCGCTCGACTCGCGCACCGGCGCGCCACTGCCGGCGTTTGGCGACAATGGTCGGGTCAACCTGCGGGCCGGCCTCGGCCCGCGCGCGACAGGGTATGTGTGGACCGGAGCGCCCCAGGTCTGCCGCGACGTCGTCATCGTCGGCAGCGGCCTCGGCGGAGGCATATCGGATCGACCGTCGCGCAAAGAGGGCGTGCCCGGACTGGTGCAGGCCTTCGACGTGCGCACCGGCCAGCCGCGCTGGGCGTTCAATCCGATTCCCCGTGGCGGGGAAGTCGGCAGCGAGACCTGGGAGGACGGCGCCTGGTCGTATAGCGGCAACGCGAATCTCTGGGCGCTCATCAGCGCCGACGAGGAACTGGGGCTGGCCTACCTGCCGCTCACGGCCCCGACGAGCGACATGTACGGCGGGCACCGGCGGGGTGACAATGTCTTTGCCAACACGCTCGTGTGCGTGAGGTGTGCGACGGGCGAACGCGCGTGGCACTATCAGATCGTCCACCACGATGTGTGGGACTACGACCTGCCGGCAGCGCCGATCCTCGCCGACATCACGGTTGGCGGCAAGCCCATCAAGGCGGTGGTGCAGCTCACGAAGCAGGCCTTCGCGTTCGTGTTCGACCGCGCCACGGGAACGCCCGTCTGGCCCATCGAGGAGCGGCCCGTTCCCGCGTCCGACGTGCCAGGGGAACGCACCGCACGCACGCAGCCGTTTCCCAGCAAACCGCCGGCCTTCGACCGCCAGGGCGTGACGGTTGACGACGTCATCGATTTCACGCCCGAGTTGCGCGCCGAGGCGGTGGCCCTCTTGAAGCACTACCGGATTGGGCCGCTGTTCACGCCCCCCTCGGTGCGGGGCGACGGCCCGAACGGCCTCCGGGGAACGATCCAGTTGCCAGGGTCGGTCGGGGGTGCGGACTGGCAGTCCGGGGCCTTCGATCCGGACACGGGAATGCTGTACGTCCAGTCGATCACCGGCCCGTTCACCGCCGACATCATCAAGGGCGACCCGAAGGACTCGAACTTGAACTACCTGTCCGGGACGCGCGCCTGGACCGCCGGGCCCCAGGGCCTGCCTCTCTTCAAGCCGCCCTACGGCCGCATCACGGCCATCGATCTGAACAAGGGCGACCAGGTATGGATGGTGCCCAACGGCGAGGGCCCCCGAAACCATCCGCTGCTGAAGCCGCTGAATCTGCCGTGGCTGGGCAATCCCGGGCGCAGCGCCCCGCTCGTGACCAAGACCTTGCTCTTTGTCGGAGAGGGCGACCCGATCATGTCGGTGCTCGGATCGCGGCTGAGGCCCGAGATGCCGGCGTCGATCGCGCCCGGCGCCGGTGGCCGGAAGTTTCGCGCCTACGACAAGGCCACCGGCGCGATGCTGTGGGAGACCGAGCTTCCCGCCGGCACGACCGGTGCCCCCATGACCTACATGTTGGTGGGCAAGCTGTACGTCGTGGTCGCCATCGGGAGCAAGGAACCGCTCAGCGCGGGATTTGTCGCTCTGAGCCTTCCGTGACCGTCATCTCAACTGAGCGAAGGAATAGTGCGTTGTGGGAGCTGTGCGAAACGCGTCCGCGCGTTGTGCACAGCAGCGGTGGGCGCGTGTTCTGCGTCCACGGCTGCGCCAGCTTCCACACGCCGGGGCTGGCGCTCGAAATTGGAGTCTCGATAACCTATATTTCTCAGAGTCGCCGTGCGAAGCCACGATTGGATCGATCGCCGCAGTCTGGCACTTCAGGCCGCCGTGGCCTCCAAGCTGGAGGCGGACGCTGCGGTGATCGAATTCGCGCGACGGAATGTCGAGCGATGGAGCCGCGCGCACGACTCACCGGCGATTGCCGAGTGGAAGCGCCTTCTCGACGAGGCGCCCGTGAGCGAGATCGTGCGACTTCTGCGCTCGACCGACGAAGATGCCATCCGCCTTCGGCAGTCCAGCCCGTTCGCCGGAGTGCTGTCGGCGGGTGAGCGTCGTCGGATTCTGAGGGCTCATGACGCGCGCCGCCCTTGAGCACGTGCTCCGCGCGGCTGCCGCCGTGTCTGACGAGCGCGACATCGTGGTGATTGGCAGCCAATCGATCCTCGGTCAGTTTCCCGACGCGCCGGCGGCGCTTCTCGTCTCGATCGAGGCGGACGTTTACCCTCGCGAGGCTCAGGACAAGTCGGATGTGATCGACGGAGCCATCGGCGAGCTATCGGCGTTTCACGAAGCGTTTGGCTACTACGCGCACGGCGTGGATCGCACGACGGCTGTACTTCCAGAGGGCTGGGACCGCCGCTTGGTGCGAGTCGAGAACGCCAATACCGCCGGAGCCGTGGGTTGGTGCCTCGAGGCGCACGATCTTGCCGTGTCGAAACTGATCGCAGGCCGCCCCAAGGATGTCGACTTCGTGGCTGTGCTCATTCGAGAGCGTATGGTCGACGCCCGCATCGACACGGTGCCTATCACCGACGGTCGCGTGGCCGCGGCTCGAGCACGGATCCGCAGTCTTGCGCGGCACTCGTAGCCAAGTGGCGCGGGGCACGGGCAGCCCGGTGAACCCAATCGCGCCCTCCTGACGTGATGTTGCCTCTTCTGGTCCGGCTCACCGCGTGCGTCGTCAGCGTCGTGGCGGCGTTGGCCGTTGTGGCCGCACAGCCACCGCTTCCGCGTGTGAATCCCAAGGCCCTCGACGTCGCCCGCCAGCTGGATATCGAGCGCAAGGCCAAGGGCCGCCGGTCGCCGCTGCACGGGATTCCGGTGATCTCAACACGGCGCCGCCGCGTCCGTCAGGCGGCGCTGCCAGAAAGCATCAAGGACGCCATCGTGCTCACTGCCGGCGCCGGCGATCACCACCTCTGCCGTCATGTCACCGGCATCGTCGTGCGCCACCGCAAAACCGCAAGCGCCGGCGGCAGGCCGGGGATCCGGCCAACTTGACGGCGCCTGTTACTCGTGACCATAGTAGTCACATGAAGCGGACTACGAGCGTCGTTCAGCTGAAAGCCCGCCTGTCGGAGTACCTGCGGATCGTCAAAGCCGGCCACGAGGTCGTGATTACCGAGCGCGGGGTGCCGGTCGCGCGCGTGGTGCCGCTCGACGAGACCGAGCGAAAGTCGACACGGCGCGCCCGGCTCGCTCGCGCCGGGCTGCTCAAGGCAGGACGCGGAAAACTGCCCAAGTGGTTCCTGCAGGCGCCGGCTGGGGAGCCTTCCGGTGTGCTCGATGCCCTGTTGGCAGAGCGGCTCGAGGGCGGAGACCGCTGATGTTCTGGGACAGTTCGGCGCTCGTCCCGCTGCTGGTGTCCGAATCGCAATCAGCCGTGCTGGCCGCCCTTGTGGCCGATGACAAGGAGGCGACCATTTGGTGGGCCACGCCGCTCGAATGTCATTCCGCGATCCATCGGCGGCATCGTGAACACCCACTTGCGCCAGCAGCCATGGCCGGCGCGATCGAACGCATTCGTATCGTCGTCGAACATGCCGATACCGTCTCGCCGTCCGATGAGCTCCGTCGCCGTGCCGCGCGCCTGCTGGCCGTGCACCCGCTACGGGCCGCCGATGCGCTGCAGCTGGCCGCAGCACTGCTCTGGTGTGAAGAGCAGCCCCATGGCGAAGGATTTGTCTCGCTTGACGTGAAGTTGCGCGACGCCGCGCTCAAAGAGGGGTTTACCGTACTACCGAACTAGATGTTCTGGCGGAGCATCGGGAAGATTTTCTTGAGGTCTTCAGCCGGCTGTGCCACGGCAGCACGCCGCAAAAAACGGCCCTGCGTTGGGGAGGCCAGAGTCGGATAACGGGGGTTCTGTCATCCCCAGACCCTGCTCATGTTGCTATCGCCCTGTTTCGCTGATGCTCGACGGGCTCGGGTCCGCGGCTCCGGCCGTGCGAACACCACGGTTTCGTCGTGCTGCCAGAGCGAGCGCCGGAGGAGCTGCTGATCGGCCTGCAGGGACGGTTCTGGACGATGACTGGCCAGCTCGAACTGCTCGATGCCGCCGCCGCGCGGCTGCCGGTGCCCGCCGGCCATGCCCGCGCCGGCTGGAACTTCGCGACCCAGCCCCTGCCAGATGGCGCCACGCTGCTCTTCACGGCAACGCGCATCGTCTGCGCAGACGCCGCCACGCGGCGGCGATTCCTCTGATACTGGCGCCTGATCCAGCCCGTCAGTGGACTGATCCGCCGCGCGATGCTGTCCCGCATCCGGCGTGAGGCCGAAAGTGGCCGCGGCGCCTAACCAAATCCCCGTACACCCGTCCAATCTACAGATGCACGAGAGCGACCGGGCCGCGATTGCCGCGGTGACTGCGGGCGATCCCCACGCCTTCCGGGCGCTCGTCGACCGTCACAGCCGGTACGCGCACCGCGTGGCCTATCGGCTCACCGGCAACGCCCCGGATGCCGAAGACGTCGTGCAGGACGCGTTTCTGAAAGCCTTCCGCCAGTTGAGCCGATTCGAGGCCCGGGCCGACTTTCGCACCTGGATCCACAAGATCACCGTGAACTGCGCCATCGACTTCATTCGCGCCCGCCGCCATCGCGAGACGGCCCACGACCCGGCCGACCTCGAACGCGGCCTGACCGCCGACGTGCCCGTCAGCCACGCGCCGGCGCCG
>JANORI010000191.1:0-1780 GCA_031415235.1 Acidobacteriota bacterium
CCCGAACTGCGTCGCTTCGAGATGATGCCGTACACGAGGGCATCGAGCGCCTGCTGTGCCGCGCGAAAGCGCCGCATCCTCGGCAGCGGAAGGTACACCAGCCACTCGGCGAAGGGCAGCATCACCAGATCGAACATCCCAAGCAGGTCGGTGATGGCCTGCTGGACGCGTGTGGTGTCGCTGCTCGTGCCCACCTCGGCGCCAAAGAGGGTGTCGGACACGATGGTGAGGGTGAGCCGGTTCATCTCGTGCGCAAGGTCCAGCGGCTCGCCCGCGCGCCACTGGTCGCGCAGGGTCACGGCTGCACGGGACATCGCCTCGGTGTAGCCGGCGACGCGCGTCTTGTGGAAGGCCGGTTGCATCAGGCGCCGCTGACGCAGGTGCACGGCGCCTTCGCTCGTGAGCAGGCCGTCGCCGAGCGTGACGCGGGCACGCTGCAATGCGCGGCCCTTGGCAAAGCCCGCGGCATTCGTGACGAGGACGTCTTCGATGGCGGCGGGGTCGCTCAGCAGGAAGACGCGCTGGGGACCGAGCCGGAATTGGGCCACGGGTCCCTGCGCCGCCATGTCGGTAAGGAAGGCCAGCGGATCACGCCGGAAGCGGCGCAGCGCCGACCACGACCGCAGGAACCCAGGGGCAGACGTCACACGGTGATTCTATAGAGCCGAGCGGGGATCCGCGACGAGGGGGTCGCGGGCCCACGCGTGACGGAGGGCCTGGGTTCGGTCAGGGCCGCTAGGGCCGCACGTGGACGGTCACGGTCTGGCCGGGCGCCACGTAGACGTCGTACTCGGCGGGGGGCGCGCCTGGGTGCACCTCGACTTCGAGCTCATGCCGGCCCGGGTCGAGGTTCAGCCGCTGTGTGATGGCCGGCCGTTTTCGGCCAAGGCCGCCGCGGGGCCCCTACGCCTGGTACGACGCCTTGCCGCCCACCACCGTGCGCACGATCTGGATGTCCTTGATCTTCTCCACGTTCACCGTGTGCGGATCGTCGGCCAGCACCACGTAGTCGGCCAGCTTGCCGGCGGTGATCGACCCTTTGATGGCTTCTTCCCCCGACGCCCACGCGCCGTTGTAGGTGTTCACGGCAATGGCCTCGGCCACGCTGATGCGCTGGTTCACGCCCCACGTCTTGCCGTCCCAGCCTTTGCGCGTGACCATGCCCTGAATGCCCATTAGCGGCGCGAACGGACCCGGGCTGAAGTCGGAGCCGGCCGCCGCCATGATGCCGGCATCGAGCATGCTGCGATACGCCATGCAGCGCTTCATCAGGTCTTCGCCGTAGTACACGAACTTGTCGGGGTTGTAATAGGCGTAGGTCGTGAACATCGCCGGCACGGCGCCGAGCGCCTTCATGCGCTTCACGAGGTCGTCCGTGATGAGCGTGCAGTGCGTGATCTTCGGCCGCGCGTCGGCGCGAGGGAGGAGCTTCTGCGCGCGTTCGGCAGCGGTGAGGAAGCTGTCGATGGCCACGTCGCCGTTGGCGTGCACGTTCACCTGGATGCCGGCGCGGTGCACGCGCTCCACCCAGGCGTCGAGCACGTCCTGCGTCTCGGTGACGTTGCCCTTGTAGGGCGGCGTCACGCCCGGGTAGTTCACGCTGAGCGCCATCGTGCGTTCCGAGAACGAGCCGTCCACCGTGTGCTCGGAGGTCGAGCCGAGTTTGATCCACTCGTCGCCGAAGCCGGTCTTGATCCCCGCGGCGATCATCGAGTCCAGCACCTCGCCGCTCGCTTCGTAGCTGACCCGGTGCAGCAGCTCGCCGCGCGCGCGCACGTCA
>JANORI010000192.1:0-14916 GCA_031415235.1 Acidobacteriota bacterium
CCAGCACCACGTCGTTGCGGTTGTTGGTGGCGCCGCGGATGACCACATCGCTCACTGCGCGGTTGATGTAGAGCGTGTTCGAGAGCTGATAGGTGCCGGGGGCGATCACGATCGTCGTGCTCGAACCGGCGGCGCTGACGGCTGCCTGCAGTTGGGCTTCGCTCGAGACACTTACGACGGTGCCCGACGGCGCTGGCAAGGCGGGCGCGGAGTCTGGCGACGCGCCGACGAGGGGACGGCCGCCTGACCCGGCGCACACGATCGAGGTGGCGACCAACGCCAGGACACGGCTACGGGAGCTCAGGCGATGGGCTGACACCACGCTGTCGGTGGAGCAAGATGAGCGCCATCCGTCCCACCAGCGGAATCGTTCACGTCGATGCCTGGACCTGCACCGCACTGCGCGGAACGGACCACGTCAGGCCGGTCGTGGTGTGTCAATTCTGTACGCGCCGGGTCAGTCACGTCAGTGCCCGGTGGCGACCGGGCAGATCTACTTCAGGCTGGCCCCGGCGCGCGAGAACTCCAGCATCTGCGCGGTGAAATCCTGCGGATACGCGATGGTCACGTCGGTAATGGCACCGCCGGCACCAGTGACCGCCGTAAGCGTCGGCATCACGAAGCCGGAGTACGACGGCAGTTGCAGGCGATCGACGCGCCTCACGACTTCGTCGCGCAGCTTCGGGTCGAAGTGTACGCCGTGGGTCTCGAAGAGCGCTTTGGCCGCGGCGTAGTCGCCCACTGCCTTGATGCGCTGCACCTCGGCCAGCAGCCGGCCCACGCCCTCGCGAAACGCCTTTGCGTCGGTCATCACATAGAACGTCTTGCCGTCGCGCTGGCGGACGTCAATCGCCTTGGTGTTGGCCATGAGCCACCGGACGATCATCTGGCGGTTGCGCATGTGGTCTTCTTCGATTTGGCTGCCGTGGCGCACGCGCCGCAGCTGCAGCAGCGCGTTCTTGGTGTAGCCCTCGTACTCGGTCTGCACGATCTCGGCCTGGTCCTCAGCCTCGAGAATGCCGAGTTCGGCCAGTTTCGGATCGGCGAGGAAATAGAGGCCGACCAGATCGGCGCGACCCTCTTCGAGGGCCGAGTACTGCTCTTTCAGCACCGTGGCCGGATTGCCGCCGACCTTGTCGGACACCTTGCCAGAGGCGTGGCCGATGACCTCGTGCATGTTGGTGTGGAGCTCGCCGGCAAACGCGCTCCACTTGCCGGCGCGGGTTACTTCCTCCGGCGCCCACGCGAATTCCTGGCGCAGGGCGGGCACGGTGGACTTGTCGTAGGCCTCGTTCACGTTCGAGAGCGACACCGACTTGCTGCCGTGTTCCTCGCGTACCTTCTGATCGTTGGGCAGGTTGATGCCCACCGGCGTGATGGGGCCAGAGTCGCCAGTTTCGATGACGACGTCGATGGCCGTGGCGGTGATGCCCTTGACGCCAGCCTTGCGAAACTCGGGAGCCCAGGGCATGCGGTCTTCGAACCATTGCGCGCTCGTGGCCAGCTTCTCGATGTCCACCGTCTTCTGCCGGTTCACGTAGTAGACCAGCGCCTCCCACGAGCCCTTCACGCCACGCGCGTCGAGATACACCTCGATGAAGCCATTGATCGTATCCACCGGGGAGTCCTTGTCGTTCACCCACGCGATGTCGTAGGCCTTGCGGTCGGCGTCCTCACCGGTGCGATACCACTGCACCAGCTTCACGAGCGCCTCGCGCATGGTCGGCGTGGCGAACGGCTGCGCCGCTTCGAGATGGCCGATGATGGCGCGAATCTGCGCGTCGTAGCGGCCGCCCACTTTGTAGACCTCTTCGACGAGCGTGCCGTTCTGCTTCACGAGCCGCGAGTTGAGCCCGTGCTTCTCAGTGAACCCCTTGAGATCCGCGGTGGACACGCCCGAGTAGAGGTTGTTCGAGCTGGCCTGCAGGATATCCTTGCCGCCCTCGGGCGTCTTCTGCGTGACCATCGGATCGACCGTGGCGTCAAAGAACAACGGCCGCATGCGCGTCAGCATCGCGTCGAGCGATTCACCAGGCGCGGTGGCGAACACGGCGCCGTTCTTGGCGGCCTGGGCTGCCGCCGCGACAAACGCCCCCGGCGCGGTGGCGAGCACGAACTTGCGCGCCGTGAGGTTGTTGTAGGGGCCGGAGTTGAGCCAGACGAGCTTCGTGTAGCGCGTGATCTCGGTGAGCGTGGCGGGCTCGATGCCGGCGCTGTGCGTGAGGATCTGCTCGAGCACGCCGCGCATCGCCAGGCCGTGCGCGTAGCGCTGGTCCCAGTAGATGTCGCGACCGGCGATGGCGGCCTGCGTCAGGTGATACACGAGGCGCTTCTCGTTGAGGGGCAGGTCCGTGAAGCCGTCGGCGTAGAGCTGCACCACGGCCGCGTCGTCGATTCGCTCGAGCAGATACTTGCGCTCGACTGCCGCGGGCGCGGCTGCCGGCGCTGCGATTGGTGCCCGTGCGTCGGGTTGTGACGAGCAGGCCGCAAGGGACGCAAGCAGAACGGCGGCGGGCGCAAGACGGATGTGCATCAGCCGAGTGTAAACCAGTGCGCCCCGGGCGGACACGACCGTCCGGGGCGGCGTCGGGCAGCCCAGTCCGGCGTGAGCCGTCAGCCGCGAGCGGACGTCGTCGGGGTGTGTCGTCCGGTCCAGCGCCCGGTTTCGTCGAAGTGCAGGCCAAACTGGTCGAGCACCCGCATCACGGTGTGGTTGACGACGTCGTCGACGGTGGCGGGCCGTTGGTAGAAGGCCGGCACCGGCGGGAAGATCACCGCGCCCATCCGCGAGAGACGCAGCATGTGTTCCAGGTGGATGTCGCTCAGTGGCGCTTCCCGCGGCACGAGCACCAGCGTGCGGCGTTCCTTCAGCACGACGTCGGCGGCGCGGTGAATCAGGTTGGTGCCGCTGCCCGTGGACACTGCCGCCAGCGTGCGCATGCTGCACGGCGCCACGACCATGCCGCGGGTCACAAACGAGCCGCTCGAGATGGACGCGCCGAAATCCTCGGGGCTGTGCACCTCGGTGGCGAGCTGCTTCACGCCCTCCACGGTGTAGTCGGTCTCCTGCAGCATGGTCTGGATGGCCCACTTGCTCATTACCAGATGCGAGCCGACGCCAGCCTCGCGCAGCCGTTCGAGCAGGCGCACGCCGTAGACAATCCCTGTGGCGCCGGTGAGCGCGACGACGAGAGGAGCGGAAGGTGGCGTGGGCATGGAGGACTCGCGGGCTGGAGGCGTGGCCGAGCGCGCACGCGTCCGTCAAATCAGTGTAACGCTCCCTATGGGACGCGGGACGTCGCCGTGCGGTCCCGGATCAGCCCACGCCACAGGGTGGGCCCCACCAGCACCAGTGCCGTGATGAGCAACAGTCCGCCCGCCAGGGGCCGCGCGACCAGCGCCGACCAGTCGCCCTCGGCCACGGCCAGCGCGCGGCGCAGGTGCATGTCGGCCGCCGGTCCCAGCATCACGCCGATCATCACCGGCGCGAGCGGGCAGTCGGCGCGGCGAAGCGCGTAGCCGATGAGACCGATGACCGTCAGCGCCACGACATCGCCGGCCGAGCGGTGCACGCTCCAGGCGCCCACCGTGGCCACGACGAGAATACCGGCGTAGAGCTGGGGCGAGGGGATGCGCAGCAGCAGGACCCACAAGCGCACGAGCGGCAGGTTGAGCAGCAGCAGCAACACGTTGCCGACATACAAGCTCGCCAGCAGGGTCCAGACGAACTTCGGTTCGTTCTGGAAGAGTAGTGGCCCAGCCTGTAGCCCGAACTGCTGGAACGCGGCCAGCAGCACGGCCGCTGTGGCCGAGGCCGGCAGGCCGAGCGTGAGCAGCGGCACGAGCGTGCCGGCGGCCGAGGCGTTGTTGGCGGCCTCGGGGCCCGCCACGCCTTCGATGGCGCCGTGTCCGAACTCTTCGGGATACTTGGTGAGCCGCTTCTCGACCGCGTACGACAGCAGCGTCGGCAGCTCCGCGCCGCCCGCCGGCAACGCGCCGAGCGGGAATCCAATGAGCGTGCCGCGCAGCCACGGCCGCCACGAGCGCGACCAGTCGCTAGCGCTCATCCAGCGCGTACGCTCGAGCGGCAGCACGTGCGACTTGCCGGGCGGCGTCGCCGCGAGTGCCAGTGTCTCGCCTACGGCGAAGAGTCCGATCGCGACGATGGTGGGGTCGAGTCCGTCGAGCAGATACGGCACGCCGAAGGTGAGACGCGCGTCGCCACTGAGCCGATCGATGCCAATCAGTCCCAGCACGACGCCCACCGCCAGGCTGAGCAGTCCGGCCGTGCGCGACGACCCGAGCAGCGACGCCGTGGCCACGAAAGCCAGCACGATAAGCGCGAAGTAGTCGGCGGGCCCGAACGCAATCGCCACCCGCGCCATCGCCGGCGCGCTCACGGTGAGTGCCACTGTGCCGAGCGTGCCCGCCACGAAGCTGCCGATGGCGGCCGTGGCGAGTGCGGCCCCGGCGCGGCCGCGCTTGGCCATCTGGTAGCCCTCGACCGCGGTCACGATGGTGGAGCTCTCGCCGGGCGTGTTCAGCAGGATGGACGTCGTGGAGCCGCCGTACATCCCGCCGTAGTAGATCCCGGCGAACATGATGAAGGCGGCGGTGGGGTCGAGTCCGTAGGTGGCTGGCAGGAGCAGTGCCACGGTGAGCGCGGGCCCGATGCCCGGAAGCACGCCCACGGCCGTGCCGAGCGTGACGCCGAGCAGCCCCCAGCCGAGATTTGCTGGCGACAGCGCGAGTTGGAAGCCCTCGGCCAGCGACGCAAACGCGTTCACCGGGTCCACACGCCCATGGGCAGCGGCACGTCGAGGCCGGCGCCGAAGACCGCAGCGAGCACGGACGCCACTGTCAGGCCGATGACCACGTTGTAGAGCACTCGAGTGCTGCCCAGGGCGTAGGCACCAGTGGCGAAGACGGCGGCGGCCGTGGGGATGAAGCCTATGACCGGCATCAGCAGCGACTGCGCGAGACAGGCCACGGTGACGGCCGCGATCCGCCCGTGTCCGCCGCGCGAGGCCGCCACGCTGGTGCCCGAGCCTCGGCGTTGCCACGCGAGCAACGCCCCGAGCGCCAAGGCCAGGCCCGCCGCGGCTGCGGGCGCCGTCGCGGGCGACGGCGTGAAGCCGCCTGGGGTCGCCGCGCGGCCCGCCTGCAGCCGTTCGATCACGCCAACGATGCGCGCCTGCTCCGCGAGCAGGAATTGCCGGAAGGCCGGACCATCGGCATAGAGGTCGGTCCAACCCGTGCGCTGCAGCGTCTCTTGCCACGCCGGGCTTCTGACCATCGCGCGCACCCGCGCCGTGAGCGCGGCCTGTTCGGCGGCGCTGATGCCGGGCGGCGCCACCACGCCGCGCCAGTTGGCGAGGTCGAGCGGCACGCCGAGTTCTCGCAGCGTCGGCACGTCGATGCCGGGCTCGCGCACGGGAGCAGAACTGGCCAGCGCGATCAGTTGCCCGGCGGCGATCGACTGCGCAAACTCACCGTAGCCGCTCACGCCGGCCGTCACCTGGCCGCCGAGCACCGCGGCCAGCGCTTCGCCGCCGCCCGAGAACGCCACGTAGTTCACGGCGGCGGGCGCGACGCCCACCGCCTCGGCCAGCAGTCGCGCGAGCAGGTCGTCGGTGCCGCCGGCCGAACCGCCGCCCCACGACACGCTCTGCGGCGCGCGCGCGAGCGCGTTCACGAGATCCTTCAAGGTACGGAACGGCGAATTCGCCGGCACCACGATCACTTCATGCTCGCCGGTCAGCCGCGCGATGGGCGTGACATCCGCCAGCGACACCGCCGAGCCGTTGGTGGCGATGCCGCTCACCATCACGAGACCGATGACGAGCAGTGCGTCAGGGCGTCCGCGTTCGGCGCTCACGAACCTGGCGAGGCCGACGGTGCCGGCGGCGCCGGGCACGTTCTCCACCTGCACGGCCCCGTGCGGATCGACATCGCGCAAGGCGCGCTGCATGGCGCGCGCCGTCTGATCCCAGCCGCCGCCGGGCGCGGCCGGGGCCACGACCGTGAGGGTCTGCGCCCGCGCCGGCTCCACTCCGGCGGTGACGAGCCACGCGACGGTCGCCGCGGTGGCCGTCAGCAGCCGTGCCGGTGAGGGGCGGTGGGCCATGCGGTGGCGATTGTAGTGCACGGGTCCGCCGTTCTTCCGTCGCGTAGAATCCCGTGATGCCCACTGCCGCCTACGTGCACTACGACGTCTTCACGTCGCGTCCGTTCGAAGGCAACCAGCTCGCTGTCTTCCCCGACGCGCGCGGCCTGTCCACCGCCGAGATGCAGGCGCTCGCAAGCGAGATGAACTTCGCCGAGAGCACGTTCGTGCTGCCGGCCGAGACGCCCGGCACCGACGCGCGCATGCGCATCTTCACGCCCGGGCGCGAGATGCCGATGGCCGGCCATCCCACCATCGGAACGACGTTTGCGCTCGCAGAGAGCGGGGTGATTGCGGCGCGGCGCGAGCGGTGGGTGTTCGGGCTGAACGTTGGACCGACGCCGGTGGCGCTCGAGTGGCGGGGCGACGTGCTGACGCGCGCGTGGATGGATCAGGGGCGGCCGGAGTTCCGCACGCCGCTCGTGCCCGCGGCGTCGGTGCTGGACGCGTTACGGGCGGACCAGCCGTCGTGTGCCGCGACTGGGCTGCCGATCGTGGAGGGCTCGTGCGGCGCGGCGTTCGTCTACGTGCCGCTTTCGACGCGCGCGGCCGTGGACGCGTGTGCGCCAGACGACGGCGCCCTGCGCGAGCTCACGAGCGCGTTCGGAGGGGCGCACATCGGCCTGTTCGTGTTCAGCCCGGAGGCCGGCGCCGACGGCGCAACCGTGTACGCGCGCATGTTCGCACCGGAGGCCGGCGTCGTCGAGGACCCCGCCACCGGCAGTGCGACCGGGCCGTTGGCGGCGTATCTGGTGCGGCACGGCGTCGTGGCGATGGCGTCGCGGGAGGAAATCGTGAGTGTGCAGGGCGTGAAGATGGGCCGCCCGAGCCGGCTGCTCGCGCGCGTCGAGGCGACGGCGCCAGACGCCATCACCCGTGTGCACGTCGGCGGCGCTGCCGTGCGCGTCGGCGCCGGCGTGATCACGTGGTGAATGTCACGGAGGTGTAACGGTGACAGGCCCCGTTACAACTACCCCGTTACAACTACGGCGCGAGGCGGTCGATCGCCCAGGCGGCGCTGGCGCGGCGATAGCGCAGGCGGTCGTGCATGCGATTCGGGCGGCCCTGCCAGAACTCGATGGTCTCGGGCGCAACGGCGTAGCCGCCCCAGTGCGGCGGCCGTGGTACCGAAGCCTCGGCGAAGCGGGCCGTGGTCTGCACGATCGCCTGCTCCAGTACGTCGCGGGCGGGGATGACGCGGCTCTGGGGTGAGGCCCAGGCGCCGATCTGGCTGTCGAGCGGACGCGAGGCGAAGTACGCGTCGCTCTGCGCGCCGTCCACGCGCGTGACCGTGCCGGTGACGCGCACCTGGCGTTCGAGATCGGCCCAGAAGAACACGAGGCAGGCGCGCGGGTTGGCCTCGAGCTGCGCCGCCTTGGCACTCTCAAAGTTTGTGAAGAACACGAATCCCTCGGCCCCCACGTCCTTGAGCAGCACGATGCGCGCGTCTGGCACGCCGTCTGGCGACGCGGTGGCGAGCGTCATCGCGGTGGCATCCAGCAGCTCCGCGCGCACGGCCTCGTCGAGCCACTGGCGGAACTGCGCTATCGGATCGGGGTGCGCGTCGGTTTCCGACAGCGCGCGTGCCCGGTAGTCTCTGCGAAGATCGGCAATCGACATCAACGTGGCTCCTTTGGTGCCACTCGGGGCTCGATCCACGCGCCCAGGTAGCGCCGGTCGCGAATGGACGGGTCCACGTCGACCGGGACGAATCCTGTGCGTGTCACCGCCTCGAGAACGATGACCTGTCCCGTGGGCGGCGGCGGCACGAGCACGTCCACGGGAGTCTCGCCCTCGAGATCCACCTCGCGACTCCAGCCGTGCGACGACACACGCAATTGGTTGGCCCGCCTGCCGCTGTGCACGCGCAGCACCACGCCGCGCCCGCAGCCGCCGTCGCACGACACGGTCACGCGCGCCAGGCGTTCGCCCGTGGTCCAGAACCCACCTGCCTCTGGATAGAGCGCGCCGTCGTGGAACAGCACCACGAGCGGACCGTAGGCGGCGGCGGCCAGCACCTGCGGCGTCGGCGTGCGCGCCCCCTCGTCGCTGACCTCGAGCGCTTCGATACGCAGATTCGCAATCGAGCGCTCAACCGCGGGCGTACCGCGGAAGCCGACGAAGCCAGCATCGACCGGGAGCACGAACTCCTCCTGCCACGAGCTGTCGGGCGATGGCGACACCGTCCATTCGCGCAACGGGCCGCCAATGCGGCCCACCTGCAGGCCGATGGTCGCTCCGGCGCGGGCAGGCAGGGGGTCGCGCGATTCCCACCGCACCACCACTCGATAGCGGCCCGCTGGCAGCGAGAAGCGGCCGTTGTGGAGCACGCGCACGGGCTGCGGCTCCGTGCGCTGGCCAGCCGCCACTTTCAGGACCATTGCGCTCTCCGCGTCGGCAGCGCTCGCAAGATGAAGCGGCGCATACCGCAGCGCGTACGGACGACTGACGCGATCAAAGGAATCGAGCATCGCCAGACGGGCACGCGCGCTCAGATCCACGTCGGGCAGGGGCGCGGGGTGGGCGGGCAGCGCGCGCATGCCCGCCGAGCCGACCACGAGCACGAGGGCGGTGCCCACAAGGGCCGTCAGGGACGCCGCGCCACGCGAGGCGGGCCGTACGCGGGCAAGCCCCCACGCGCCCAGTGCGACAGCGGCCAGCCACGCCGCCACATCGATGAGTGCGCGCGGCGCTTCGTGTGCGATGAAGGTGGGCGCCAAACGCCACAGCGGCCAGCGCGGCGATAGCCATTCAAGTAGTGAGGACGTGCCGTCGCGCCCATTGGCGACGAGCAAGCCGTCCTGAGCCACCAGCAGGACGGCGCACAGCGCCGCGCCGAGCCACACCAGCAGATGCTGCGCCGCGCGCCGCGCAGGCACCGCGGCCGCCGATCCGATCTGCACCGCGATCGGCAGCATCAACAGCAACACGCCAGAGGCCATCGGGCGGCCTGGTGCCGCCGAGCCGCCCCACCAGATGCGGAACGCGCCTACCGTGAAGGCGAGCGCAGCCACGATGAGCGTCAGCTCGATGGCCAGCCGCCGAAGCGCGCCCGGCCGTCGTGCCATCGTCCACAAACCGAACGCGGCCAGCACGTATGCCGGCGCATACGCCAGCAACCCGTATTCCTGGTCGAAGAAGAGTCCGGGCACGCCAAAGAGCGTGTTGCCCAGTTCGGTCTGGAGCATTCGGCCATATGGCGCGCTCGGCCACGGCCTGCCCCAGTAGGCGTAGAAGAACGACAACCAGCCCGCCACGCTGACCGCATACGGTCCGCCCAATCGCACAAGTGATGCCAGGTTGCGGTCGGCCCGCTCGCCGGCATGCATCGGCCACCACACACGCGCGAACGCCACGGCGAGAATCGCTGCCGACATCGGCGCGTACTTGCTACTGAGCCACGGCAGCAGGGCTGCCAGCGCGCTCACCGCCACGTCATGCCAGGCCCGGCGATCCGGGGTGGGGCGCAGCGTGATCATCACCGCGAGCGCCGCGACCAGCCCTGCCGGCACTTCCGGATAGATCGTGAAGGCGTTGATGAGGAACGGCGCCGAGAACACGATGGCTGCCCAGGCGAGCGTCGTCGCGGCCGGCGCGCCGGTCGTGGCCAGTGCCCATCGCCACGCCAGAGTCGCCGCGGTGGCCGCCATGACGATGAAGAACGCGACGACCAACGTGTAGCCGCCGGCCGCGAGCACGGGTGCCACCAGCACCGGCATGCCGACCGGATGCACCGAGTAGATCTCGCGGTCCGCGCCGCGCGTGAGGTAATGCGGTCCGAGATCGCGCGCGTAGTACTCGGCGTAGTCGCGTCGCGTGTGGTTGTTCTCGATCAGCAGGTCGCCGTCGCGCCACAGGCTCTGCGCGATCACCAGGTAGTGCGGCTCGTCACCGGAAGGGAACAGGGACGTGTGCGTGAGCCGCGCAGCACCCGCGCTGGCCGCTGCGGCGGTCGCGAGCCAAATGGCCACGGTGTGGGTGCGCAGGCTGCGGCGCGCGACCCACGAGGTGACCGGCGCCAGCGACGGCCACCACGTCCAGATCATCTGGGTGGCGACGAGCGCCCATACGATCCAGCCTCCGGGTCCCGCCAGGGTCTGCAGCGCGGGCCACCAGTCGGGCACGACCGGCAGGTACGGCACCACGAGCACCAGCAAACCGAAGACCGGCAGCACGAGCGTGCCCACGCCGGGGCCTCCTGCGTCCTTCCGCCTGGCGCGTGAAACGAGTACCGCCGCGCCGATGGCTCCCAGCACCGACAGCGCCAGGAACGCTACAAACGGCTGCCACGACGGGATGAGCGCGACCCGCTGGCGCGCGCCGTCGACCACCACTTCGTCAAGCTCCGCGCGCGACGCCCACCCGGCCGCCGCGAAGGCGAGGCACGCGAGGATGGCGAGGACCGTGGCGCGCGCGCGTGTCACAGGCGGGATCTTACTTCGCAGTTGGCGGCTGGTGGATGCGCGTCCACGGCCACGACATCTCCGTATCCACGGGGATGAGCGCCGGGCCGACGGCGCGGGTCGGCGAAGTGAGGTCGTAGACCCGCACGCGCGCCGTACCCACGCGTGCTTCGCCAAGGGGCGCCCAGTCGAGACGTCCGCGCGTGTCGCCGGCGAAGCGCCGCCGGAACGCGGCTTCTTCCCAGTCGTCCACGACGAGCCACACTTCACGGCCACCGGCGAGAAGGTGCGCACAGAAGGCGTCGAGCCCGCCGGGCTCGACGTAGTCCCAACGAGCGATGGTGCGACGGGTGTAGTACGCGATCGCGCCGCTGTGCTGCACGGCCAGCACCACCGCGCTCTTGGGAGCGTCAGCCTGCACGAAGGCGGCGACTGCCGCGTAGCGCTGCTCGATCTTCCACAGGCCGAACGTGCCGGTCGCGGCCGCGTCCTTGACGGCGCTTGCCCCGAGGATGCAGGCCGCCGCCGTGACGACCAGCACGGCGCCGTCGCCGGACCACCGGGCCAGCACGCGCCACGCGCCCAGCGTCGCTGCCGACGCGAGCACCGGCCACGCGGGCACATAGAAACGCAGATACCACCACTCCTCGAACACGGCGTAGACGAGGTAGCTCGCCACGACCGCTCCGACCAGCGCGGCGGCAGGCCATGCGCGCCGCCGATCCTGCGCGACCAGGGTCCAGGGCAGCGCGATGATGCCGATCACGCACCAATAGCCACGCGTCTCGACCGTCCAGCGCCACAGGCGCGCCAGGTTGTCTGGCACGTTGGCGGCGAGGAACAGGTCGCTCGTAGCGCCGTAGCCCGATGCGGCGGGCGAGCCCCAGAGCGCGGCGTTTACGACCGCGACTGCGCCGGCCGCGAGCACTACTGGCGCCGCCCACTGGGCGGCGCGAAGGCCACGGGCACGTCCGTTGTCACCGCGCGCGAGCCCGGGTCGCCCGACCGGACGGCGCAGGTTGCTGGCGGCGAGATCTGCCATCCACACCGCCCCTGCCACAAGTGCCAGATTCGGCCGGACGACCAGGGCCACGGCGGCCAGCGTGCCGGAAGCCAGGGCGCCTCCCGCACGGGGGGACGCAAGTGCCAACAGAACGCCGAGCCAGAGCGCGGCCGCCGGAATGTCACTCATCGTCTGCATCGCTGCAAACAGCACCGGCGGACTCGTGGCCACGAGCAGCGCCGCGGCGAGCGCCACCAGCGGGGGCGCGTCACGCCGCGCAAGCAGAAAGGTGCCCCACACGAGCAGGCCGACCAAGAGCGGGGTCCAGATGTAGCGCCCGGCTTCGCCCATCACCGCGGCCCCCGCGGCCATGAGCCACGGCAGTCCTGGCGCATAGGTGGGGCCGAGTTCCCCGGCCACGTGCGACGGGGCATACCCAAAGGGCGCGACCAACCACCCGCGCGCCGGCCAGTCGGCCTGCATCAGTTCGGGTGCATCGACCCGCGCGTGTCCCACGGCCCACAGGCGGGACTGGCTGAGGTAGCCGCTCGCATCGGCTCCGCCCGCGACGTGCGTGCCGAACGCCGCCGCGGCCGCGGCTAGGCACACGGCCAACACGACGGCCACCGTTGGCGCGCACCGATCGCCGCGATGCCGCGCGCGTGCGACCAGGCGTCGGTGCTGTTGGGCGGATCGTCCCCAGAGGCAGGCGACCACGAACAGCACCGCCAGCACCGCCGGGCGAGCCGCGCTGCGCGACGACACACGCACGCCTCCGAGGTCAAACACGATGCCGCCGGTGAGCCACACGACGCCCGCCCATGCGGCCAGCAGCGCGCCGAGCGCGGCCAAAGCGGTGCGGAGGGGGGCGGACGGCGTCACGGTGGGCAGGGCGAGGGGGCTTGGCGAAGCGGGCCGGCCCGGTCAGAATACGTCCGATTCGCCGCGCGCGCCTCGCGGGGGCGAGGACCCATGATGAGGATGTCGTCGTTTGCAGGTCCGGGTCGCATGCTGGCGTTGGTCGCGGCGCTGACCGGCGTGCTTGCGCTTCGGCCCGCCCCACTCAACGGGCAGACAGCGTCCATCGACGCGCTCTGGCAGGCCTACTGGCGCGCGGACTCGCCCAGAGACGCGGCGAAAGAAGCGGAAAAGCTGCTCGAGGCTGGCGTGGGGTTCGACGCCGCCTGGGCCGCCCTGAAGCGCGGGCGGCCGTACGCCAAGGCCCAGGTCGGCGAGCGCGCGTTGCGCGGCACCGCGCAAGCCGGCGTCGCCTTCGATAACTTCATCGACGTGCCCCTGGAATACTTGGAGCCGGCTACGCCCGCCGACGCATCAGCACGGCCGCCAGTGCGGCGAGTCCGCCGGCGAGCACCACCGCCCGCAGCACGCGGAGCAAGCTCAGCACCCAGGCGATGCCCAGACCGAGCGCCGGCCACTGCACCCACCAATGCCCCGGCGAGGTCAACAGGTTGATGACGAACAGAAACGCCAGAATCAGGGGCGCCTTCACCAGGAACTTCGCGCTGCGTAGCACATTCACGGCTCCACACTCCTCGTCAGCAGCAGACGAGCCCCGGCCCCTGGGGTTCCCTGGCTGGCTCGCGCCGGCCGCGCGGAGCCCCCAAACGGCAGGCCGGTCGGATCGAACGGCGGGAGCCGTCCGCGCGTCAGGGGCGCTTCAGACGGTCGCCGAAGTACTTCTGCAGCTTGCCAACCTTCGGCACAGCCACGGCGGCCACGTACGGCTGGGTCGGGTTTCGCGCGGCGAAGTTCTGGTGATATCCCTCCGCAGGGTAGAACGGTCCCGCGGACTCCACGGTGGTGACGATCGGCGATGGGAACGCCACCGCGGCATTTAGCTGCGCGATGTAGGCCTCGGCGACAGCCGTTTGCTCGCCGTCGGCGGGGAAGATGGCCGACCGGTACTGCGTGCCGCGATCACCGCCCTGACGGTTGAGCTGCGTGGGGTCATGCGCGACCGAGAAGAAGACCTTCAGCAGCTGGCCGAACGTGATCACGGCCGGGTCGAAGGTGATCTGGATGGCTTCGGCGTGGCCGGTCGAGCCGCTGCAGACCGCCTGGTAATTGGCGGTGACGGCTGAGCCGCCGACATAGCCGGACACGACCGCCTCAACGCCGTCGAGCGGCAAGAACACCGCCTCGGTGCACCAGAAGCACCCGCCAGCCAGCACGGCCGTGCGGACGGCGGCCGCTGAAGCGCTGACCTCGAGCGCGGGGTCGGGGAACCGGGCCAGGTCGGCATCGCCGCCGCCAAAGAGCTGGGAAAGTTGCATCGCTGTGACCTCGCCGGTTGGACGTTGTTGCCAGGTGGCAGGATACGCCATGCCTGCGATTGTCACGGTGACAGGACCCGAGACATCTGGAGACACGGCAAGACCACAAAGTGCGTCGGCCGCCGCCGGAACCTGTGTAAATCGGCCGTATACTCAGCGTGTGTTGGTGTCTGGAATCAGGCACTTAGCGTCATCTGTCCGGATACGGTCATGAAGAAGTTCGCGTTCGCCATCGCGACCACCACGCTGCTGGCGGGTCTCGTCGCCTTCGCTCACGAGGAGCAGGGCGCCAGGCCTCCGGCGCCGACTGCCGCTCGTCCGAGCATCCCCGCCCCCCGTACCGCGGCGCCGGTGGCGGCCTCGCACGGGGCGGTCTCCTCCGGGCTCACGGCCGTCCGTCAGACCGAACTGGTGACGACGTACTGCGCCACGTGCCACAGCGAGCGTGGCAAGGCCGGCGGTCTGTCGCTGACCAATTTCAACGCCATGCGTGCCCAGGAGCAGCCTGAGGTCATCGAGAAGATGATTCGCAAGCTGCGCGCCGGCATGATGCCTCCAGCCGGGTCGAAGCGGCCCGATGCCGCCGCGATCGAGGCGCTGACGACCGCCCTCGAGTCGCGCATGGACGAACTGGCGTCGTCCAATCCCAATCCGGGGTGGCGCCCGTTCCAGCGCTTGAACCGCGCCGAGTACGCCACCGCCGTCAAGGGGCTCCTGGGCATCGACGTCGACGTCTCGTCGTTCCTGCCGCCCGACACGTTGAGCAACGGCTTCGACAATGTGGCCGACGCCCAGAGTTTCTCGCCGGCGCTCATGGAAGGTTATCTGCGCGCCGCCGGACGCATCACGACGCTGGCGCTCGGCGACCCCGGTTCCACCCCCACGGAGGCCACCTACAAGGTGCCCCGTACGCAGTCGCAGATGGAGCACATCGAGGGCGCGCCGGTCGGCACCCGCGGCGGTGTGTCGCTCGTGCACGTGTTCCCGGCCGACGGGGACTACAGCTTCCGGGTGATGCTGCATGCCATTCCCACGGGTCAGCTGTACGGC
>JANORI010000193.1:0-3330 GCA_031415235.1 Acidobacteriota bacterium
ACGACATACGCGATGGGCGAGGCGAAGTAGGCCTGCAGTTCCTTGCGCGCCATGGTGATGACGTTACGCATGGGCGGCCTCCGAGGGTTCGGCCGCCGCGGGCGTGGCGTCGGCCGGGGCGCCGGCGTCTTCGGTCGTGAGGCTGAGGAAGATGTCTTCGAGGCTCATGCGCATCGGCCGCAGTTCAAGTAGGCCCCAGCCGCGCGTGACGACGGCCGCGGCCAGCTCGCGGCGCACGTCGCGCCCCTGTTCGCTGTCCACTTCCACCCCGACGACGCCGTCCACGCCGGGGTCGGCCTTCACCCGCGTGACGCCGGCAATCGTCGAGAGCGCCAGCGCCACATCGTCGCCCGGCGCGTGAATCTGCAGAAACATCGTCTCGCTGCCGCGCAGCCGCGCCGTGAGGTTGTCGGGGGTATCGACCGCCACGACCTTGCCCTTGGCGATGATCACGATGCGGTTGCAGGTCTGCGACACTTCCGGAAGGATGTGGGTACTGAGGACGACCGAGTGGTTGCCCCCCAGATCCTTGATGAGTTGTCGCGACTCGATGATCTGCTTCGGGTCGAGCCCCGCCGTGGGCTCGTCGAGCACCAGCACATCGGGGTTGTGAATGAGCGCCTGCGCCAGGCCCACGCGCTGCTTGTAGCCCTTCGAGAGCTTTCCGCAGTGCCGCGAGGCCATGTCGGCGATGTGCGTGCGCTTCATCACGTCGTCGACCCGGCTGCGCACCTCGCGCGACGGCACGCCCTTGATGCGCGCCACGAAAGTGACGTAGTCGCGCACGGTCATGTCGGGGTAGAGCGGCGGCGTTTCCGGCAGGTAGCCGGTGCGCTTCTTGGCTTCGATGGGGGACGCGAACACGTCGTGTCCGGCCACGCTGACCGCGCCTTCGGTGGCGGGCATGTAGCCGGTGATGATCCGCATCGTCGTCGTCTTCCCGGCGCCGTTCGGGCCCAGGAACCCCAGGATCTCGCCGGCGCCGACAGTAAAGCTCACGTCGTTGACGGCCGTAAACGGGCCGTAGCGCTTGGTGAGGTGCTGCACCTCAATCACGGTAACTCTCCTCGCGGGTGTTGCTTTTGTCGTCTATCGTCTAACCTGTAACCTCTAGACGGTCGTAGATCGTGTTACGACAGCCCCTGATCCTAGTCGAACCGCTCGAGGTGGGCAAGATGGCAGACGCCAGTCAAGAGCGCGGAGGAGGACTGTGAAGCGGTTGCTCATAGCGGTTGTGCTGCTGGTGGCCGTCGCCGCTGGCGGGGGCTGGTGGTGGGTCCGCGGGTCGGTCCCGTCTTTGGACGGCGAATGGCCCTTGGTTGGTCTTCGCGGCCCGGTGGAAATCGTGTCCGACCGGTACGGCGTGCCGCATGTCTACGCCCGCGACACCGACGATGCGTGGTTTGCTGCCGGTGCCCTGCACGCCCGCGACCGTCTGTGGCAGATGGAGCTATATCGCCGGGCCACGGCCGGCCGGTTGGCCGAAGCGCTTGGGGAAGAGGCGCTCGCCATCGACCAGCGCATGCTCACCTTGCGGATTCGGCAAGCCGCCGACGCCGAGCTCTCGCGCCTTGGCGGCGCGGCCCGGGCCGCACTCACGCGCTACGCCGAAGGCGTGAACGCCGCGATGGCCGGGTTGCAGGGCCGTCGTCGCCCCCTCGAGTTGCAGATCCTCGGCATCGCACCGGCTCCCTGGACGCCGCAGGACTCGCTGGCCGTGGGGCGACTGCTGGCCTTTCGCCTGGCCGTGAACGTGGGCGCCGAGCTCGTGCGTCATGCCCTCACCCGCGCTGTGGGTCAGGGCGAAGCCGGCCGCCTCACTGGCCGCTATCCCGACAACGGCCCGACGGTGCTTGGGGAACTCGTGGCGCAGGCGGTTCTTGCGCCAGTCGCGGCCGACCCCGTCGTGCCCGCCGCGCCCGCCACCCCAACGTCGGCCGTGCCCTCGGTTGCGCGCGTGGGGCGGGCCACGTATCCGCCCGCCCTCGCGTGGCTCGACCCGACCGCACCGCGCGCCAACAGCAACGCCTGGGTCGTGTCGGGCAAGCGCACGGCCACGGGGCGCCCCATTCTGGCCAACGACCCGCACCTGCTCATCGAGATGCCGTCGGTGTGGTACGAGCTGCACCTGGTGGCCGCCGGCCTCGACGTGCAGGGCGTGTCGCTGCCGGGCACGCCGTTTGTGGCCATTGGGCACAACGCCCGCATCGCGTGGGGGTTCACCAACACCGGCGCCGACGTCCAGGATCTCGTGCTCGAGCGCTTCGACCTGTCCGGCAAACGGGTGCAGGGTGCGCAGGGGTGGGAGCCGGTAAAGGTGGAAGCCACGGAGATTCCGGTTCGTGGCCGTCGCACGCCGGTGCCTTTCGAAGTGTGGCGTACCGCAAGCGGCGCGGTGTATGCGGACGAGACCACCAACTGGGAGGGACCGCCTGGATGGCTGACCCCTGACGTGCCGCGCACGGGCGAACAGCGTGCGCTGGTGTTGCGGTGGGCGGGTTTCGACACCGGCAACTACGCGGATGCGCTCGAGGCGCTCAACCGCGCCGGCAACTGGACTGACTTTCAGGCCGCGCTCGACCAGCTATCGGCGCTGTCGCAAAACGCCGTGTACGCCGACGTGGACGGCAATATCGGCTACCTGATGACTGGGCAAGTGCCGGCGCGGGCGGCCGGCGACGGCGCGCAGCCGGTCTCTGGACCCGCCCCGGCCTGGACGGGCGGGGTCGGAGGCGCGGGGGCACTGCCGAGGGCGTTCAATCCCGCACGCGGATTCCTGGCCTCGTCCAACAATCCGGTGACGCGCGGTCTTCCGTTCATCACGCGCGACTGGACGGCGCCGTTTCGCGCCGCGCGCGTGACCGCGGCGCTTGCCGACGCCCCGCGTTTCGACGTGGCGGCGGCCACCAACCTGCAGCTGGACCTGCACAGCGAGGCGGCGGCGCAGGTGCTGCAGGGCCTCGATGGGGCGCTGACGCGAGCCAAAAGCAGCAACGCCGAGGCGAGCGCGGTCGCGGTGCTCGAGCAGCTCGAGGCGTGGAATCGCGTGGTCGATGGGAGCGAAGCCGCCGCGGTGTTCGCGGCGTTCGAGGACCGGCTCTGGCGCCGCACGTTCTCCGACGAGTTGCCGGCGGAAGTCTTCCGGCCGTTCTATCAGTGGGCCGGCATGGAGCGGGTCGCCGGGCTCTACACGATCACCGGCGAACCCGATGCGAGCTGGTGGGACGACATCGGCACGGTCGAGAAGCGCGAGAGCCGCGATGACATCTTCCTGCTGGCCGCCTCCGACGCCGCGGCCGACGTGGCCCAGTGGCCGCGCGGTTCGCGCGG
>JANORI010000194.1:0-7346 GCA_031415235.1 Acidobacteriota bacterium
GAGATGGCCCGCCGGGGCGACGTCTACACACGCGAAGCCTACGCCTGGGCGCTCTTCAAGAACGGACGGCGGCAGGATGCGCGCCGCGAGATTGCGACCGTGCTGGCCGTGGGCGTGCGGCATCCACGGGTGCTGGAACGCGCAGGGCCAGTACGGTGCCGATCTCGCGCTTGGCATCGGCGCGTCGTCCGTTCTTGAAGAGCGCCCACGCGTAGGCTTCGCGGGTGTAGACGTCCCCGCGCCTGGCGATCTCCTGCTCGGCCAGATCGAGCGCCGCCGCCGGCTGCTTGCCCGCGCCTGCGAAGTACGCGATCAGTTCGCGGTTGGCGTTGTCGTCCTTCATCATTTCCGCGCGCGCGCCGGCTTCAAAGACCGCGTAGCTCTTCGCGGCGTCCGCCGCCATGCCCGCCCGTGCCTGAGATTCGGCCAGCTCGAACATGTTTTCGGGATGCGGCGCCACCGCGTAGCGCTCCTTCTGCAGATCCGCGGCGTCGCGGAAACGCTTCTGGGAGGTGCGCACGTCGGCCAGTTGGCCGAGCGCGTAGTGGTAGCGCGGGAAGAGCTCGAGCGCCTGCAGCAGCACCGTCTCGGCCACCTCGGGCTTTTGCCGAACCAATTCCAGGTGCCCGATCTGCGTGAGCACCCACGCGCGGTCTTCGGTCTCCTGGTAGGGCATTCGGTTGAACGCCGACTGCATCAGCTCGAGGGCGCCCTCGATGTCGCCAAACAGCTCGCGCAGATACGCCGCGCGCGTCAGCGCCGGGATGTTCCCCGGGCGCAGGTCGAGCATCCACTGCGCCGACTTCTCGGCGTCGTCGTACTTGCCGAGCTCGATGTTGGCATCGGTGAGCATGCCGTAGACCATCAGGTCGTCGGGCACCTGCTTGTTCAGGGTTGTGGCCAGCGTGAGCGCCTCGGCGAAGCGGTGCTGTCCGAGCATGGCCCACGTGCGCACCTTGAGCGCCTCGAAGTTGTCGGGCGAGAGCGCCAGTGACGTCTTCACCGCCTCGTCGGCCTGCTGGTAGAAGCGCGGATCGGCCGTTTCGCGGGCGCGCTGCGTGAGGGCCAGGGCCAGCTCGTTGTAGCCGTGGAAATGCTTCGGGTCGCGCGTGATTTTCTTCTGCGCGATCGCCATCTTGCGCTGCGCCGGCGTCTCCATGCCGGGCTGCACGGCCGCGCGGTCGGCGCTCGGCGCGGTCTGTGAGATGGGCGCGGGTGCGGGCCAGGGGGCCGGCGACGACTGGGCGGAGAGCGCGTGCGCGCTCCCCGCCACCACCGCCGCCGCGAGCATCAGTCTGATCGTGGTCATGATCGAGTCTCCCGGCGTCGTCATCACTACAGTCCGGGCGGGCACACGCCCGCGCAGCCGGGTTCGTTCGGATCGACGTGACGGCTGTTGCGGCCGTCGTGGGCCGGCGCCACGAAGGGGAAGGTCGTGCGCTTCGGCATGTCGTTGATGTTCACGCCGTCGCCGATGCGCGTGCCGTAGGTCAGGGGATTGACCAGGATGCCGGCCACCGCGCGCGCCGCGATGTCGGTCACGTCGTCGTCAGGACGGCGTCCGTTGGGGAAGCCGGCCGCATCGTCGTTGTTCGGGTTGGTGTCGAGCAGCGTGAGCAGGCCGAGACGCTGCTGCTGGGCGGCAGGCGTGGGCGGAATGCCGGTGTTGAGGCGCAACAGGTCCGCAACTGGCCCCTGCGGCGTTCCCGCGGGAATCGTCGGACCGGCGTAAACCACAAGCGGCGCCAGATCGCGGCGATCGCCTGGGGGCACGGGAATCCCGATCGAGCCGAAGATGTCGGCCAGCAGCGGACGTGCGAAGAAGCTGACGAACTGCGCGTCGTTCTTCGGATCGTCCATGCTGAAGCGATCCTTCGAGCCGGTGCCGATGATGAGCTCGTTGACGAGCGGGTTGCCCATGCGCTGCACCTGCCGCCACGGTCCCTGCGTGACGTTGCCGCTGCCTTCACGGGGCAGGCGCCGCACGGTGATCTGCTGTCGCGAGGTCGTGCCGTACGTGCCGAGCACTGCCGCCGGCTCGCTGTTGGTGTGCCGCCGGCCGTCGCTCGTCAGCAGCGCGATCGGAATCTCGATGGCAATGGTGTTCACGTTGTATCCCGACACTTCGTCGGGTGCCACGTTCACCGTGTTGTTGTTGTCATCGGTCGCCGACATCACGCCGCCGCCAGCGGCGGTGCGGAAGTTCAGCGAGTCGAACGCCGCGCCCAGGTCGATGTAGAAGGGGTCATCGGTCGTGCCGGCAAAGACCTTGATCCCGAAGCCCAGGTCGTAGATGCCCTGGTTGTAGAGCGCCTGGTAGTTGGGCATGGTGCGCGGCCCGACGTTTGACGGCACGGCATAGAGTCGGCGGGCGCCGGTGAGGTCGAACCGTTGGTTGCCCTTGATGGCCACCACCGAGTAGCTCTGCCGGGATCCGAGGCCCTCAGAGCCCGCGCCGTCGAGCGCCGTGATCGGCGGTATGCCCACGAGACTGCCGACAAAGCCGGTGAACACGCCCGGGTTGCGCTGCTCGGTCTGGAAGCGGAACTGCAACGTGATGTCTTCGGCCGCGTCGTGGTTGTTGTCGATCTTCATCTCATAGAGGACCTCGGGGTCGAACGGGAAGTAGTTGGGGCCGTTGCCGGGCTCGAGCAGCGGGTCCACCGACAGCACCATCGTCATCTTCGACGGGTCGTCGTAGCTGACAAACGAGTACCAGTCGGTGATGTCGGCGGCGCGGTCGAGGGCGGTGATCGGCGCCTCGCGGTGACTGGCCGTATACACGGCCAACGGGGCTGCCATTACCGCGGCAGCGAGAGCGGTCTTCAGGATTGTGCGTCTCATGGTTCAGGGTCTCCTGCGAACCTCTACGGCCGCCGCGCGCGGTTGGATTGCTCAGGTGGCGTCGCCGCTCCGCGACTGGGCTTCCCCAATGCCGAATTGGCATGCGCCCTGACAAGTCGTTACAAATAATGCGGTTACCCCGCGTCATGACCCGCCAATCCCCTCCCGAGCCGGGCCGCGCCCATGTACAGTGATAGCGCCCATGTCACGACTCTCGATTGCCCTACTTCCGGCGCTGCTCGTTGCTGTTCTTCCCCACGTCGCTGACGCGCAGCCAAGCAAGGAGCGCCCCTTCATTCAGGCCACCAAAGTCGAGATCGGGCCCAGCATCGACGGCGTGCTCGACGACGCGGTGTGGCAGACGGCCACACCGGTCGAGTCCTTCACGCAGCAGGAGCCCAACCTGGGGCAGCCCGCCACCGAGCGCACCGACGTGCGCATTCTGTACGACAGCCGCAACCTCTACATCGCCGTGCACGCCTATCAGACCGAACCGGTCGTGGCCACCGAGATGCGCCGCGACGCCGATCGCCTGTTTGACGAAGACAACTTCCAGGTCATTCTCGACACGTTCAAGGACTCTCGAAACGGCTACATGTTCCTCACCACGCCGCTTGGCGCGAAGCTCGAACAACAGATCTTCGACGAGGGTGAGGGCGGCGGCCGAGGCACCACCTCGAACATCAACCGCAACTGGGAAGGTGTGTGGGACTCGGCGGCGCGGATCACCGCCGACGGCTGGACGGCCGAGATGGTGATTCCCACCAACACGCTGCGCTTCAAGCCGAACGACGAGCAGACCTGGGGCATCAACTTCTTGCGCCACATCCGTCGGAAGAACGAGCTGGTCTACTGGACACCGATTCCCCGCGCCTTCAGCCTGACGCGCGTGAGCCTTGCCGGCGAGTTGCGCGGTCTGCAGGGCCTCAGTCTTGGCCTCGACCTGAAACTCAAGCCGTTTGTCGTGACCGGACCGCGGAACCGCGTGCTCAGCGCCACCAACACGCAGAATACCTGGGTGAAGGACGTCGGCCTCGATGCGCGCTACGGCGTCACGCCCAGCTTGAACCTCGACGTCACGCTCAACACCGACTTCGCGCAGGTGGAGGTGGACGAGCAGCAGGTCAACCTGACCCGCTTCGGGTTGTTCTTCCCCGAGAAGCGCGACTTCTTCCTGGAGAACTCCAACGCCTTCACGGTGGGCACGGGCCAGTCGTTCACGAACACGCCGGTGCAGACGGATCTGTTCTTCAGCCGCCGCATCGGTTTGTCGGATGCCGGCCAGCCCGTGCCGATTCTGGGCGGCACGCGCCTCACCGGCAAGGTCGGCAAGAACAACCTCGCGGTGATGGACGTGCGCACCGACAGCGCGTTTGGCAAGCCCGGCGACAACTTCTTCGTGAGCCGCTACAGCCGCGATGTGCTGAGGCGCTCACGCGTGGGCGCCTTGTTCATCAGCAAGGACTCGCTCGGCGGTAGCGACCATTTCAATCGCACGATGAGCGTGGACGGCAATTTCGCCATCTCGAACAACTTCCAGATCACGTCGTATCTGGCCAAGACCGACACCAATCCCGATATGCGGTGGACCGGTGGCCGCCCGATCGGCGAGGGCAAAAACATGGCGTTCTACGGACGCATGGCGTATCGCGATCCTCGCTGGAACCTGTATGTGAACTATCTGGACGTGCAGGAGAACTTCAATGCGGAGGCGGGCTTCGTGCAGCGCACGGGCATCCGCACGACCAAGGCGCATTTCGGCCCCACGCCGCGGCCCAAGAAGGGCAGCATCAAGCTGCTGGAGCCGATGTACGTCCTGACCTACACGACCGACCAGGGCGGTCGTCTCGTGAATCGGCTGCACCACCTGATGGTGGGCGCGACGCTGCGCGACGACTCGTTCATCAATGCGATCTATCAGAAGAATCTCGACGTGCTCGACCTGCCGTTCAACATCCGGCCCGGCGTGCGCATCCCGATCGGTTCGTACAACATGAACGAGTGGATCCTCACCTACAACACGAGCCCCGGGAAGCGCTTCTATCAGCGCCTCACGTTTTCGCCCACCGACTTCTACGGTGGCACCCGGCGGTCGGTGTCGGCCGCCTACGGCCTGCGCGCGTCGAGCCGGCTGGCGACCGAACTGCAATACAACCGCAACGACGTGAAGATGCCGTGGGGCAACTTCCTGGTGAACCTGGCCACGCTGCGCGTCGACTACACGTTCTCGCCGAAGATGACGATTCGCAGCCTTTCGCAGTACAACACCAGCACGCACGAAGTGTCGAACAACATCCGGTTCAACCTGATTCACCATGCGGGCAGCGACCTCTACGTCGTCTACAACGACCTGCGGCAGACGGGCCTGCCCGCCGACGTGTTCGCGCAGAAGGACCGGCAGTTCGTGGTGAAGCTGAACTATCTGATCCAGAAGTAGCCAGATGCCTGGACCCGCCCGCGCGGGCGCTCTCATCTACGCCCACGATCTCCGCCGCCTGGCCGGCTTCTATGAGCCTTCCCGGCGATGCGGCGTCTGCACGACGGCGAGGGCTACGTTGTGCTCGAGTCGGCTGACGCCCAACTCGTCATCCACGCCGTCCCGCCGCATATCGCCGCCACGTTCACCATCGCGTCGCCACCGGAACTGCGGGAGGACACGGCCATCAAGCCTTCACCGTGCCGAGCCTGGCCTCGGCCGGCCGCGCGTGCCACGGCCATCCGCGGTGTAAGCTTCACCGGTCATGCGTGTCTTGCTTCGTGCCCGCGTCCTCGTCGCCGCACTGGCGGCGGTTGTGCTCGGTTCGTCGTTGGTGGCCGCGCAGGCCCCCGCGGCCCAGCCACTCCCGCTCGTCTACGTGCTCTCCACCGGTGGCACCATTTCGGGCAAGGGCGCGTCGTCCACGGCGCTGGCCGACTACCAGGCGGGCGCGCTGCTCGGCTCCGAGCTGATTGCCGCCGTACCCGAGATCGCGCAGGTGGCGCTGGTGAAGGTGGAGCAGATCGCCAACGTCAGCAGCACCGACATCACGATTGCCAATTGGCTCACGCTCGCCAATCGCATCAACGCCATCTACGAGAGCGATCCGTCGGTGGCCGGCGTGGTCATCACCCACGGTACGAACACGCTCGAAGAGACCGCCTACTTCCTGAACCTCACGGTGAAGCACGACCGGCCGGTGGTACTGGTGGGCTCGATGCGTCCGGCCTCGGCGATCAGCGCCGACGGTCCGCTGAACCTGCTCAACGCCGTGCGCACCGCGGCGTCGCCCGATGCGCGGGGCAAGGGCGTGCTCGTGGTGCTCAACGAGGCCATCAACGCGGCTCGGGACGTAACCAAGACCAACACCTACCGGGTGGAGACGTTCCGCGCCACCGAGCTGGGCATCCTCGGCTACGTGGATGCGGATGCCGTGAGCTTCTACCGCGCCTCGCTGAAGCGGCACACGGCCAAGTCGGAGTTCGACGTGAAGGGCCTCACGAGCCTGCCGCAGGTGGACATTCAGGGACCCGCATACTGAGGAGCGTCACCGATGATCACCGGCGCCCATTTCCTGCTCTACAGCCGCGATGCCGATGCCGATCGGCAGTATCTTCGCGACGTGCTCGGCTTCACCGGTGTGGACGCCGGTGGCGGCTGGCTGATCCTGGGCTTGCCGCCGGCGGAAATGGCGGTGCATCCGGCCGGCCAGACCTTCGTCCAGCGTCACGCCGGCCACGAGCTGCTCGGCGCCGTCCTCTACCTGATGTGCGACGACATTCACGCCACCGTCAAGTCGATCGCGGCCAAGGGCGGCAGCGCCTCGGAGATAGAGACGGTGGACTGGGGCATTCGCACCACCCTCCACTTGCCGAGCGGCGGTGAGCTGGGCCTGTATCAGCCCACGCATCCCACCGCGCTTGCCCACCGCGCCTGAGCCCACGCAGTGATCTACGAACCCCGCACGCACCGGCCGATCTCCAGGCGCCACTTCCTGCGCCGGCTCGTCCACCACGTGGGCGCCGCAGCGGCGCTGATCGTCGGGTCGCTGCTGCTCGGCATGGCGGGCTATGCCTACTACGAGCATCTGGCGTGGCGAGATGCGTTCCTGAACGCGGCCATGCTGCTCGGCGGCATGGGGCCGGTAGACGCGCCGCAGAGCGATGGCGGCAAGGTCTTCGCTGGCCTGTACGCGCTCTACGCCGGCCTCGTCTTCCTCGTCGTGGCGGGTCTCACGCTCGCGCCGTTCGTGCACCGGTTGCTGCACAAGTTCCATTGGGACGCTGATGCCGACTGAGTCCGCCAGGAAGATTGTGCTCATCACCGGTGCCAGTCGCGGCATCGGCGCGGTGACGGCGCTGCTCGCGGCCGCACGCGGCTACGCCGTGTGCGTGAACTACCAGTCGAATCGCGACGCGGCCGCCCAGGTGGTGCACGAGATCACCGAAGCCGGAGGCACGGCGGTGGCCGTACCCGGCGACGTGGCGGTGGACGCCGACGTGCGGCGGATCTTCGAGACCTGCGA
>JANORI010000195.1:0-1803 GCA_031415235.1 Acidobacteriota bacterium
TCCGCTTCCCCGAAGACGACGTGCGCTCAATGGGCCGCACGGCCTACGGCGTGCGCGGCATCACGCTCCGCGAAGGCGACGAAGTGGTGGCGATGGAAGTGGTGAAGCCGGGCGGCACCCTGCTCACCTTGACTGAGCTCGGCTACGGCAAGCGGACGCCGCTCGACGACTACCGCGTGCAGAGCCGCGGCGGCATCGGTTTGAAGAACCTCGACATCACCGAGAAGAACGGCCGGGTCATCGAGATCGCGCAGGTCAGTGAAGACAAGGAATTGCTGCTCATCACCGAGCAGGGCAAGATCCTGCGCACGCCCACAGGTGACATTCGCACCATCGGCCGTGCCACGCAGGGCGTTCGCCTGATGGTGCTCGAGGATGGCGACAAGCTCGTGTCGGTTGCGCTCGTGGACAAGGACGATGAGGCGTTGGCCCCGGTTGACGAGCCGACCCCGCCCCCCGAAGAACCGCCGCCGGGCGAGCCCGACCCGATCTAGCCGTGCCGACCTAGTTCAGGGACTGTCACCGGGCCCTCGAGCAAGCGAGGTGACTGTCCCAGCTACACGCAACGCGTAGCAATCGATGCGGCGGCACGTGCCTGCCACGCCGAAGCCAATGAGCTTCGGTAGGCAAAGGCGGGGCCGCCGTTGTCGTGTACGGCGGTGGTGTCGGGCTGGGACCTCGGCAGGTGCTCGTCGGCTCAACTTCGCTCCGCGATGCCGGGCTGACGCGACATAAGCTGTCAGGCGCCGCCGCATAGCTGGGGGACCGGCAGAGCTCGCGGTGCTCAGATTCGCCGCCGAACACCCGCCGACGCCCCAGCCCTCGCGTGTCCCCGACCGCATGCACCTCCCTCACGACCGGGTCACGGCTCCCTTGGGACGTGGCGTCTCGGCCGTGCACGGCATGGGTTGGGCGGTTGTCGAGAACGGGAAGGTACTGCGCCGAGCGAGCGGACACACTTGCCGCCTTCATCACGACGGACCGAAAGCTCTCGTCGATGCGGTCCGCGCTCCAGTCAAGACGCGCAACAATGTCGACGCGGGCCCGATTCGCGTGGCGAAGATTCTGCGCGCCTGGCGACTGCTGATGGCCCGGTTGTGCTGCGCTACGGCGTCATTCAAGGCGGTGCTCGCATGAACCGACCTTTTGGCACGGTGTTGGCAAAGGAGGCGACGATCGGTGTATGGCTGAAGGCCTCCCACAGATCGAGAGCGAGCGTCCTCCACAGGGAGTTCCGCCGCCGAAGCTCCTCGACCGCGTGCGCACCGCGATACGTCTGAGGCACTACAGTCGGCGTACCGAACAGGCCTACGTCGCCTGGATTCGACGGTACATCCTCTTTCATCGAAAGAAGCACCCGGCCACCATGGGCGCAACGGAGCTTGTGGCGTTCCTCTCGTGGCTCGCCGTGGACCGAAAGGTCAGTGCGTCGATGCAGAACCAGGCGTTGAGCGCGGTGCTGTTTCTGTACAAGGAGGTCCTCGAGCTCGCCATCGTGCCAATCGCACTTGGTCGCGGTGAAGGCTCAGCACACGCGCGATCTCATGCATGGTGACGGACGCGTCGTCCTGCCGTTCGCGCTCGACCGCAAGTATCCTGGCGCGCCGATGGAGTGGGGCTGGCAGTTCGTGTTTCCGGCGTCGCGCATCTGTCGCGAACCGAAATGGGGACCACCGTCTCGCTTTCACCTGCACGCATCCGCGGTTCAGCGTGCGGTCACCGGCGCGGTTCGGCGTGCCGGACTCACGAAGCGGGCGAGCTGTCACAGTTTGCGCCACAGCTTCGCAACCCACTTGCTCGAAG
>JANORI010000196.1:0-3631 GCA_031415235.1 Acidobacteriota bacterium
GTTGAAGGAGCCGAAGAAGGCGGCGAGCTGATCGGTATCGGGGATCTGCTCTTTGGCCATGGCTTTGAACTGCCAGCCGGCCACCGTCGTGGCAAACGACGCCAGCCCGATCACCCAGGCGATCGACCGCAGGTAGGGCGAAGCCACAATCTCACGGAGGCTGGCCCGGAAGCTCAACGCCTCCATGGTCACGTCCACCGCGGCCAGGTCGGCGCGCTTCCACGACAGGTGCACCAGCCAGGCCGACGCCAGCAGGCCACCTGCCACCCACAACAGCAGCGTCTGGGTGCCGAGCCACGAGGCGGTGAGGCGCGTGGCCAGACCGCCGACGATCCACCCAAGAATGGCGCCACTGCCGATGAAGCCGAAGGCGCGCTTGGCCTGGCGCGTGGTCAGCACGAAGTTGGCCAGGGTCCAGACCTGTGCCGGCGCCAGCACGCTGAAGATGCCGACCCACAGGTAAATCGCGACAAAGAGCCGGCCGTCGCCGTCGTCGACCAGGCTGAGCCACCAGAAGATCAGGCAGTTGGCGGCATAGAAGACGAGGCTGCCGATCTGCAAGGACCGCAGCGACACCCAGCGGCTCGCGCGAATGTAGAGGGCCACCGACAGTCCCACGAGCGCGGCAATCGCGATGTCGGCATACGGCAGGTCGACCGCCGTGTAACGGTCGAGAAACAGCGCGTCACGGGTGGCCTTGCTCGCCACCGTACCGGAGATCGTCAGGAACAGGTACGCGAATATTGGCCACGACCGGCGTAGCTCGTGTTCGCTGAGGCCCTGAATGCGGGCGACGACCTTCGGCATCCAGCTACGTATCGTATTGCTGCTGGGTCCTCAGCTGCATAAGATTCACCCACACCCATGACTGCGCCAGACTCGCGACCCTCTTTGCTCACTCGTTGGCTGTCGCCTCTGGCCGAGTTGCGCTCCGGCGAAAGCGCCACGGCGCTGCTGCTGTTCCTGTACTCGTTCCTGGCGATGACGTCCTACAACATCGTCAAGCCGGTGACGCGCTCGCAGTTCATCTCGAGCCTGGGCGCCGACAACCTGCCGTGGGTGCAATTCGGCGCCGGCATGGTGATTGGCCTGCTGATGCAGGCCTACACCAAGCTCATGGCCAACGTGCCGCGACGTTGGACGATTCCGGTCACCCAGGCCGGCATGATCGTGCTGCTGGTGCTCTTCTGGGTGCTGTTCACGCAGATCGGCGCCGAGTGGGTGTCGGTGGGCTTCTACCTGTTCGGCCTGATCCTCGGCATTCTGCTCATCAGCCAGTTCTGGACGCTGGCCAACGACATCTACGATCCGCGGCAAGCCAAGCGGCTCTTCGGCCTCATCGGCGGCGGCGCCAGCCTGGGCGGCGCGATGGGCGCGGCCATCACGGCGACGCTCGTCGAGCGCCTGGGCGCCAAGTCGATGCTGCTCGTGAGCGCGAGCATCCTGGCGATCTGCCTGGCAATCGTCGTGCGGATCATCCGCACCAACGAGCGGGCCGGTCAATCGGACGCCTCGAAGACGGGCGAGGAGGCCGGCGTTGGCGGCGGCGAGGCCCTCGCGCTGCTGCGCGGCTCGCGCCACCTGCAGATCATCGCGCTCGTGATCACGTTTGCCGCCATCGGCGCAGCCATCATCGAGCAACAACTCAACATGGCCACGTCCGAGGCCAAGGGCCGCGCCAACACCGACGGCATGACGGCCATCCTCGCCTGGGTCGGGGTGTACTTGTCGACCATCGGCTTCTTCATCCAGGTGGCGCTCACGAGCCGCATTCATCGCTTGCTCGGCATCGGCTTCGCACTCATGATGCTGCCCGTCAGCCTTGGCGCCTCGGGCTTGCTGATCATCGGCGTGGGCGCGCTGTGGACGTCGGGCGTGGCCCGCGTGCTCGACACGTCGCTGCGCTACACGGTCGACAAGACCACGCGCGAGATCCTGTTCCTGCCGCTGCCGGCCGACGTGAAGTACCGCGCCAAGCCTTTCATCGACGTCACCGTCGATCGCCTGTCGAAGGGCGCGGGGGCCCTGCTCATTCTGGTGCTCATCAAGGACTGGGGCCTGGCGCTCACGTGGCAGCAGCTCAGCTACGCCAGCCTGGCCGTCATGGTGCTGTGGGTATTCTTCGCACTGCGCGCGCGCGCCGAATACATGGCGGCCTTCCGCTCGAGCATCGTGAAGCAGGACATGCGGGCCGGCGAGATTCGTCTCGAGACGGCCGACCTCTCGACGGTCGAGGCGCTCGTCGAGGAGCTGGCGCATCCGGAAGCGAAGCGCGTCACGTATGCGCTCGACCTGCTCGAGTCGCTCGACAAGCGGCACCTCGTGAGCCCGCTGATGCTCTATCACGAGCACTCCGACGTGCGGGTCCGCGTGCTGCGCCTGGCAGAAGCCACCGGGCCAGCCGGCGCCGACCGGTGGCTCCGCGGCATCTCGCGCGGGCTCACCGACGCCGAGGGCGACGTGCGCAGCGCGGCTGTGCGGGCGCTGGCGGCGGTGAAGGGCGAAGAGGCCGCGGCCCTGATGCGGCCGTACCTGCACGACGCCGACCCCGCGCTTGTCGTCACTGCCGCCTCGGCGCTCTCGAGCAGCGCCGACCCGGCGGATGTCGCCGCCGCGGCCGATGCGTTCCGGGCGCTCATCGACGACTCGCGAGAACAGCGCGCGAGCACGCGCGCCGAGGTGGCGCGGGCGCTCGGCCGGGTGGCCAACCCGGACTTTCGCCCTCTGCTCGTGCCGCTCATGTTCGACACCGACGTCGACGTCGCGCGAGACGCCATCAAGAGTGCGGCCCGACTGGGCGGCGGCGACTACCTGTACGTCACGCCGCTCGTGTCGCTGCTGCGCAACCGGCTACTGAAGGGCGCGGCCCGCGAGGTGCTCGCCAGCTACGGCGAAGACATCGTGCCGACCCTTGTTTACTTCATGCGCGACCGCGAGGAAGACATCTGGGTGCGCCGGCACATCCCGGCGACGCTCGCGCGCATCCCGTGCGCCGCCTCCCTGCAGGCGCTACTCGATGGACTCGAGGATCCCGACGGGTTCCTGCGCTACAAGGCCCTGGCCGCGCTCGAGCACCTGCGCCGCGTCACGCCCGAGCTGACCGTGCCTCAGGCCACGATCGACCGTCTGGTGTCGGCGGAAACAGCCCGGGCGTTCGACCGGCTCACGCTGCACTACAACCTGTTCCATGCCGGCGGCCTTGACCAGGACTGCCTGCTGGCGCGCGCGCTCAGCCAGACGTACGACCGGGCCTTCAACCGCGTGTTCACGCTGCTCGGCCTCGGCCATGCGTCGAGTGACATCGCGGCCGTGCGCCACGCGCTCACGTCGGGCGATGGACGCAGCCGCGCGAGCGCGGCAGAGTTCCTCGACAACATCCTGAAGGGCGAGGCGCGAGCGCGGGTGATGCTGCTGGCCGAGGACATGCCCCTCGATGTGCGGGTGCGCAAGGGCAACTCGATGTTCCGCACCAGGCAGCGCGACGTCGAGGACACGCTGGCGCAGCTCGTGCTCGTCGTGTTTCAGGAGGTGGCGGGCACCGGCTTTAAGGTGGTGGTATGGGGGAAGCTCTTGTCGCTTGCCTGATACGTGGAGGACGCGCTCGTTTTCCGGCCCGCGCTGGTCTTGTTGG
>JANORI010000197.1:0-10350 GCA_031415235.1 Acidobacteriota bacterium
CCGAGAGCCCGACCTGCTCCAGCAGCTCCACCGTGCGGCCGGCGCGGTCGGCCGGCGTGCCAATCGCGTGCAGCGCCAGCGCGTGGCCGAGCATGGCAGAAACCTTCTCGCGCGGGTTGAGGCTGGCGTAAGGATCCTGAAAGACGATCTGCATGCGCTTCCGGAAGCGGCGCATCGCCTCGGTGGACAGGCTCAGAACATCGGTGCCGTCAAATGACACACGGCCAGAGGTGGCCTCCGCGAGCCTCAGCACCAGTCGTCCCACCGTGGTCTTGCCCGAGCCGCTCTCGCCGACGAGGCCCATCACCTCGCCGCGGCGAATGTCGAAGCTGACGCCGTCGACGGCTCGGACCTGACCCACCACGCGGTTGAGCACGCCCCCGTGGATCGGGAAGTGCTTCACCAACCCATCGACGCGCAGCAGTGCGTCACTCACGCCGAGGCTCCGTCGCCAAGCTGCAGCTCGTGCCAGCGCAGGCACCGTACGTCGTGGTGCGGCGACGCCGCCTCGAGGCCGGGTGACGTCGCGACGCACCGTGGCTCCACGTGGCCGCAGCGGGTCGAGAAGCGGCAGCCGGCCGGCAGCTGCGCCGTCGTCGGCACCTGTCCGGGAATGGCGTGGAGGCGCCGTCCGGGCAGCGACCGGCCCAACCGGGGAATCGAGCCCAGCAGGCCGGCGGTGTACGGCATGCGCGGAGCCGCAAAGATCTCCGCGACCGGACCGGCCTCCACGACCTGGCTGGCATACATCACCAGCACGCGATCGGCAATCTGCGCGACGACGCCCAGGTCGTGCGTGATGAACACCAAAGCCATGCCGAGCTTCGCCTGCAGGTCTTCCATGAGGTCGAGAATCTGCGCCTGAATGGTGACGTCGAGCGCCGTCGTCGGCTCGTCGGCAATCAGCACACTCGGCCGGCAGGCCAAGGCCATGGCGATCATCACGCGCTGGCGCATGCCGCCGGACAGCTCGTGTGGAAAATTGCTGGCACGACGGCGCGGCTCCGGAATGCCCACGAGCGCCAGCATCTCGATCGCATGAGCCTGCGCCTGCTCGTGGCTGAGTCCCTCATGGCACCGCACCACCTCCGCAATCTGCGCGCCCACGGTGTGCACGGGGTTGAGGCTGGTCATCGGCTCCTGGAAGATCATGCCGATGTGCCGGCCGCGCACGGCGCGCATCGCCTCGTCGGACAGCGTCGTGAGCTCTTGACCGCGAAGCCGAATCGAGCCTGACGCGATGCGGCCGACGCGCGCCGGCAGCAGCCGCATGACCGACAGCGCCGTCACCGACTTCCCCGACCCGCTCTCGCCCACGATGGCCAGCGTCTCCCCCGCGTCGACGGCAAAGCTGACGCCATCGACGGCCACGACGTCGCCGGCGGCTGTCGCAAAGACGGTGCGCAGATCGCGCACCTCGAGCAGAGGCGCGCCAGGGACTTCGGGCGGCGTGACCGTCATCGCAACCCGAGTTGGTCGAGCGCCTGGGCCACGCCGTCCAGATGCGTCAGATGCATCGACGCGTAGTTGGGCGCGAGCACGACGCCGTGCCCCCCGGCCCGATAGGTGGCGAGCACCGAGCGGCGGACGACCTCGCTCGAGCACTTCGCCGTCTCGGTCTTCGTGCGGGGCGCGTCCACGCCCACGCCCATGTAGACCTTGGCCTTGCCCTCGACGCCTCGCAGGGCATCGACGCACTGGCCGTGCACGTAGGTGTCAGGGTCCATGCCGGTGGCCACGAGCTGCGCGAACGGGGCTTCGTTGAGCCCGAGGATCCGGAAGAGCGCCGTCGTGGCCTCGCCCGGCTCGAAGTCGCGCAGAATCGTCTTGCGCAAGAACCCGAGCTCCTTCGTCCACACCTCGCCGGCCTGATGCTGGTAGGTGATGGGCTTCACGAAGTCGGCATAGCGGGTCTGCTCCGCCCACGGCCACTGCGCCCGGCGCAGCAGGTTGAAGTGGTTCCGGTTCCACACGTTCAGGCCGAAGGGCAGCGTGGGCTTGCACCACTTCACCAGGCCGTAGAGCTCGCGGTCGAGATCCTTGTTGCGCTCGAGCCAGAACTTCTCCCAGACGAGCGCCTCGGGGTTGTCGAGCAGCACCCGCAGGAAGGTGACGAGCGTGCCGTCGACGAAGGTCGTGCCGGCGGCGGCCTCCTGCATGAAGTCATAGAGCCGCAGCAGCGCCTGGCGGCACGCCTCCACGTTGACGCCTCGGTCCTGTGCCTCGCGCCGCGCTGCGGGCGAGAAGTCTCCAGGCATACCACCTTGGACCAGCGTATCGAGCGGCGAGTTGCGTTCGTTGCACCACATCACCCCATCGATCGGGTGATTGCGCACCTGGTCCTCGACCATCGAGTGGATCCATGTGCGGTAGCCCGGATGGGATGTGGACGGCTCGCTGCCAAAGCGGCCGAGCACATCGACCTCCATCGCCTGCGCCAACGTGGGGATCTCGACTGCGGCTGCCGAGCCGTGGCCCGCGTACTTGAAGAACGGCTCCATCAGCTCGATGTAGACCTGCATGCCGCGCGCGTGCGCCGCCGGCAGCACCATCTTCAGGATGTCTCTGCCCTCGAACTCCGTATCGCGGCTCCGGTAGTCGGCCATGAACGTGTCGCGGTAGTAGCGTGGATCCGGGTCGAAGTAGGCGCCGCCGCGCATCTGGTACGGCTCTGGCACGCCGTGATCCGGCCAGCCGTCGAGCGCGTGGCTGATCGAGCGCCCGCTCTTGAGCCCCAGCCAGCTCACCGTGCCCAGCATCAGCACGTTGACGCCGACGCGGTGCTGCAGCGTGTCGAGCACGCCCTCCACGCCCTCGTCGACGAAGCTGATGGGGCTGATCTGGATGCCGACGAACTTCTGCTTCGGATCGGGAGCGGTCATGCGGTGGCTCTCGCCTTCGTCGTGAAGTCCGCGATGCGGCCCATGGCCTCGCGGATGAGCGGCAACGGTTGCAGGTAGCTGATGCGGATGTAGTCCGTGCTCGTGTCGCCGAACATCGTACCCGGGAACACCATCACCCCGGTCTCGCGCAGGAGCCGCTCGCAGAACGCGGGCGCCGGAAGTCCCGACGACGAGATGTTCGTGTAGATGTAGAACGCCCCGCCGGGGTGGCCATAGGTGAAGCCCGCGGCGGTCAGCGCCGGCATCAGCCACGCGCGACGCCCGGCGTAGTCATCGAGCATCGTCTGCACCGGTTCTTGCGACCCGGTCAGCGCCGCCAGCGCGGCGTACTGGCTGATGGTGCAGGTATTGATCGACAACGTGTGCCGTGGCTCGGTCACCTTCGCCACGAAATCCTGCGGCGCCGCCAGGTACCCGACGCGCCAGCCGGTCATCGCATACGTCTTCGAGAAGCCGTTCAGCGTCACGGTGCGCTCGCGCATGCCGGGCAGGGTGGCGATGGACAGATGTTCGTTCGGCGCGTAGATCATGCGCCCGTAGATCTCGTCGGCGACGATCAGGATGTCATGCTTCAGGGCCAGGTCCGCGATGGCGCGAATCACCGCCGGCGGCGTCACCGCACCGGTGGGGTTATTGGGCGAGGTCAGCACGAACATCCGCGTCCGGGGCGTGATGCGGCGCTCGATTTCGGCGACGTCGAGTGCGAAGTCGTCTTTCTCGTAGGTGGGCACCGGCACCGGCACGCCGCCGCAGAGACGCACGGCCGTGTCGTAGGTGGTGAACCGCGGGCTCGTAATGAGCACCTCGTCCCCGGGCGTGCACAGGCCCAGCATCGTGAGCATGATGCCTTCCTGGGCGCCAGCGGTCACGACGATCTCGTCGGCGCCGTAGTCGAGCCCGTGCGCGGTCTCGAGATCGGCGGCAATCGCCGTGCGCAGCGGTGCCAGACCCGTGGGCCCCGTGTAGTGGTGATGGTTGGCGTCGATGGCCGCCTTGGCCGCCGCCACGATGTGCGCCGGCGTGTGGAAGTCCGGATCACCGCGGCCAAGCGCGATGACGTTGGTCATGCCGGCGGCCAGCGTCAGCATGCGCGTGCGGAAGGCGCCGTCTTCCTCGACGATGCGAGGGGCGAGGCGCGAGACGAGCACGCTCATCCGTGCATCCTCTTGCCGGCCACGAAGGTCATGCGCACGCGATCGAGCGCGAACAGGTCCTGATCGGGCTTGCCGTCGACCACGATGAGGTCGGCCGCCTTGCCCGCCTGGAGCGTGCCGATCACTTGGTCCATGCGCGACAGCCGGGCCGCACGAATGGTGATCGACCTTAGCGCGTCCAAATTGTCCTTGCACACGCCCACCTTGACCATGTGCGCGAGCTCCGGGGCAATCACGTCGTGCTCCACGGCCGGGCTGCCGGCGTCGGTGCCAAACACGATCGACACGCCGGCTGTAGCGGCGCGCACGAGCCCTTCGTAGCGGGCGGGATTGGCCACGGCCTTCTGCCGCTCCTCCACCTTCCAGTCGGGGATGCCGAACTTCTTTGCCACCTCGGGCTGACTCTGCTGCACGAGCGGCGCGAAGGTGGTGACGATGGGGATCTTCTTCTCGAGCAGGAGCGCCACCGTGGACTCGGACATCGAGCCACCGTGTTCCACGCAGTCCACGCCGAAGCGGGCGACGCGCTCGATGCACGCGTCGTAGGTGGCGTGCGCGGTAATCGGCAGGTTGTTCCGGTGCGCCTCGTCGATGACGGCGCGCAGCTCCTCGTCGGTGAACTCCAGCGTGTCGTGACAGGCCATGATCTTGATGAGATCGGCGCCGCCGCGCACCTGCTCGCGCACGGCGCGCCGCATCTCGTCGGCGCCGCTGGCTTCGCGGCACACCCAATAGGTGTGGCCGCCGGTCTGGATGATGGCCGCGCCACACACCTTCAGGCGCGGGCCTGGGAAGATGCCCTGCTCGACGGCCTGTTTCGAGAACAGGTTCATGTCATGGAAGCCGAGGTCGCGCACCATCGTCACACCGGCGCGCAGGCTCTTCAGCATGTTACCGGCCGCCTTGAAGGCCGAGATCTCGCGCGGGTCGTCCATCGACTGACGCGCCAAGTCGTGGATGCCGTCCCAGTTCAGGTGCGCGTGGCTGTTGATGAGACCCGGCATGATCGTGCCGCCGGTCTCGATGACGGGCGCCTCGCTCTTGGCCATCGACGCGCGCGGACCCACGGCGGCGATCGTCCCCGCTTTCAGCTCGACGAAGCCGTCCTCGATGACGTCGTCCGCCATGGTCAGTACCCGGCCCGTCAACACCAGGTGGGGAGTAGGCAGGTCGAACATCGGCTTGGTGATCTTCTGGTAGCGCCAGGCGGCAGGCTCGGGCATGAACGGACTCCTCAGACGGGTATGACGCGATCGTCGATCGAATGGGTGGATTGGAAACGGCTGGCGACTTCGACGGTGCCGTCGCCGACAATCAGTGTCTCGATCGTACGCCAGCCGTCGTGGCCGGGACGATACACGCCAGGCTCGCACGAGCACACCATCCCGGCGGCCGCCGGGGTCTCGTCGCCGGGCGCGAGCCACGGCGCTTCGTGCCCTTCAACGCCCATGCCGTGTCCGATCCGGTGCCGAATCGTGTCGCCCAGGCCCGCCGCACGAATCGGAGCCAGCGCGGCCGTGTTGACCTCGGCACAGGTGAGCCCGCGCGCGAGTGCGTCCACGGTAGCGTGGTTGGCCTCGTCCATGACCTGCATCACCCGCCGCTGCTCGGCGTTGATGCCGCCGCACACGAACGTGACGCCGCTTTCGGCGTGGTATCCGCCCAGGCTGCAGCCGATGCCGGCAATCACCGGCTCGCCGGGCTGTGGCCGGCGGGCTTGCACCGCGCCGTGCGGCAGCGCCGCACGAGGACCGGAATGCACCGACGCCGTGATGCCCACCTTCGTCCCCTGGAACGCGGATCCGTGCGTGGCCATGAGCGCCGCGCGCGCATGACCCGTGCAGTCGGCCATGAGGTCCAGTTCGGTGCCGCCCTGGCGGATGATGTCGGGCGCCGAGGCGCGCAGGCGCTCCAGCACCATGTCGGCGAACCGCGCCGCCTCGCGGATGAGCGCGAGTTCCTCCGGCTGCTTCACGACACGCTCGGGGCGCACGTGATCGCCCAGGTCGAGGAGGTCAACGCGGGCGCGGGCCTCGTCGAGCAACCGCGCCTCGAGCGCGTCCACGCCGAGCCGCCGGGCGCCGGTCTCAGCGAGCATCCAGAGGACGGGGGGAACCTCGCCAGGGAACTCGTCGTAGGTCGTCACCGTCAGGCCGGGTACATCGAGCGCGTTCTCGAGCTCCAGGTGCGGTACGAGCAGCCGCGCCGTGCCTGAGACGGGCACCCACAGACCCATCGGGCGCTCGTTGACCGAGAAGTGCCAGCCGGTGGCGTAGGTGACGTTCCCAGGCGCGAGAATCAGCAGGCCGTCGAGGCCCGCGGCCTCGGCCCGCGCGCGGACTCGATCGCGGGCGCCCGCGCGAAACGTGGCCGGCAGTGGCGCCGGGGTGGGCGTCGGCGCGGACGTTGTCACAGATGGGCCTCGCGCCACGGTCCGGCGACGACGAGGTCCTCGCGCACGCCGAGTTCACGGCCAAGCGCGGTGAGGTCGGCGAGCACCTCATCGTCGAGCGGCACACCAACCGCCACCTTCTTGGCCACGCGCCTGGCTTCCTGTTCGCCGGGGATTAGCACTTCCGTGACACCCGGGCGCAGCGCCCGCGACTTCACCATCCGCGCGAAGTCGTCCATGCGGCGCGTGAACTCGGAGAGCGGCATGAACCACGCGATGTCGATGGCGGTGAGCGTGTGGCTCACATCGAGCTTCCCCTGGACGGCGTAGGGCGTGAGGCCGTAGCCGCCGCCGCCGATGACACCCGTGAGCACGTCGGTCATGAACGCCAGGCCGTAGCCCTTGTAGGTGCCAATGCCAAGCAGCGCGCCGGCCATCGCGGCGGTCGGGTCGTCGGTCTCGTGCCCGTCAGGCGTGAGCGCCCAATCGATCGGCATGGGTCGCCCTTCCCGCGCGTGCCACTGCATCATGCCCTTGCCGGCGGTGGTGAGCGCGATGTCGAGCACGGCGGGAAAGCCCAGGCCGGTGGGCGCGGCGATGCCCCACGGGTTGGTGCCGACCGCGCCTTCGCGCGCGCCCCACGGCGCCATCTCGGGCCCGGCGTTGGTGAAGGCAATGCCGAGGCAGCCGGCATCCGACGCCTGACAGGCATGCACGGCGCTCGACCCGAAGTGGGTCGAGTTGCGCACGACCACCTGGCCGATGCCGCACACCTTCGCTTTGGCGATGGCGAGCGTCATGGCCCGGGCGGCGGCTACCGTGCCGATGCCGTTGTGCGCGTCGACCAGCGCCAAGGCCGGGCTCTCCTTGACCACCTCCCACGGCGCTCGCGGATCGACCTGCCGTTCCTGCAGGCGCTGCTGATAGCGGCGCAGCCGGCGCACCCCCTGACCGTGGCCGGGATGGAAGCGGAGTTCCGAGAACACGAGTGCGCGGCCGAAGATGGCGGCGTCCTCGTCGGGCAGACCCAGGGCGCGGAAGACCGCGATGGTGAACGCCTCGAGGCTGTCGCGCGTGACGGACGTGAGTGAAATCATTGGCCACCGGGTTGACGCCGGTGCCACACCCAGGCCGACCGCGTCAGGACGCGCCCTAGAATACACGGGCCACGCGCCGACGGCCGCCGAGGCCGCCCGTGCGCAACTCCGTGGTCAGCTCATGTCCCGCCGCTCCCGCTGAGTTCGACGGTCGCCACCGCGGTGTCGTAATGTGCTGTGGCGGACGCGGCGAACATCAGTAGGCATCAATGCATTGCTGAGCCCCCGCCTCGTGCACCCGCACCTCGAACCCTGCCGCGCGGCGGCAGCGTACCGGTGTGGCTGGACGAAGCGGCGGCGCCGATCACGCTGATCCAGAATTGGCGTCCCTAAGGCAAGGAGTGCCTCTGCCGATGGCGGCGAGTGTGTCGTCATTTGACATGATAAATGACGACAGTGTAGTCTTCCGTCATCGTGCCACCAGACGACGGACTCGTCCGCCGCGCTGCCGACCTGGCCACCTGGATGGCGCGCAAGTCCCACTTTCTGCTGGGGCCGCGTCAAACCGGCAAGTCCCACCTGATCCGTCAAGCGCTGCCGAAGGCGAAGGTCTTCGACCTCCTCGACTCATCCGTGTATCTCTCGCTCAGTCAGAATCCGGGACGACTCGCTGAGGAGATCACGGCGGCCGATCGCGTGGTGGTGATCGACGAGGTGCAGCGGCTCCCAGAGTTGTTGAACGAGGTGCACCGTTTGATCGAGACGCGTGGCACACGTTTTCTGCTGACCGGGTCAAGCGCCCGCCGGCTGCGCGCCAAGGGGGTCAACCTGCTCGGTGGCCGCGCCAGGATGCGGCATCTCCACCCCCTGACCCGGCACGAGTTGGGAGCTCGCTTCGACCTCGACCGGGCGCTTCGCCGAGGGCTGTTGCCGTCGATCTACCTCTCGGACGACCCCGCCGCTGATCTGTCGGCGTACGCAGGCACCTACCTGCAGCAGGAGGTCGTCGCCGAAGGCGCCACCCGCAACGTCCCCGCATTCAGCCGCTTCTTGCGCGTGGCCGCTCTTGCCAACGCCACACTCGTGAACTTCACCAACATCGCCAGCGATGCGCAGGTGCCGCGGACGACCGTCTACGAGTACTTCGAGATTCTCAAGGACACGCTGATCCTGAACGAGGTGCCGGCGTGGGCGGCGTCGAGGCAGCGCAAGCCCATCGTGTCGTCGAAATACTACTTCTTCGATGTCGGGGTCGTTGGCGCCTTGCAGGGCGGGGCGGCGGCCACGCAGGCACTTGGGCAGGGGTTGGCGTTCGAGACGTACTTGCTCCAGGAACTCAAGACCTACAGCGACTACGTGTCGGGAGACCCCGTCTCGTTCTGGCGGTCCACCTCCGGCTATGAGGTCGACTTCCTGATCGGCGATCACACCGCCGTCGAGGTGAAAGCCAAGACCGCAGTGGGCCCGCACGATCTGCGGTCGCTGCGGGCACTCGGCGACGAGGGTCACTTCAAGCATTTACTGTGCGTGTCGCTCGAGACCCGCCGCCGGCAGGTGGGCAGTATCACCCTCCTGCCCTACGGGCAGTTCCTCGACCGGCTGTGGGCCGGCGAGTTCAGGGCGTAGTCGACCGTCCGATTGAGGCGTCGGCCGTGGGGCGGCGGATTCTGGAGCACCTGGGTCTACCCGCCGACGTACCGAGGCCGGCGCCGGCACGCGCCCCGCCCAACCGCGACGGCGACGCCTAGCCGCGTTCGTCGCGCCCCGCCCACCCGCGTCGTCCTCATCCGCGCCTCCCTCGGGGCGCGGTCCCGCGGGGGGTGTGGCGAGGGGACCGGCGGGTGGGTTGGATCGGTCGGCGGCGCCCGCGGCGTGGCCTCGAGTTCGCCACAATGCGCGAGCGCCAAAGGGACATCCGCGTGCGTGCCAAGGGACATTCGCCCTGGGGGCGACCGCTGGTGGGCGGCCAGGGTCGAGTAACGTTGAAACGACGCTCCCTGAGGCGGTGGACTAGCTCATCGACGTGGCCGCGGTCACCGACGACGCGGTCGCGACCGGCGAGGAGCTCGTGACTGACAAGGGCTATCACAGCACGCAGCAGCTGGTGGAGTTGCAGGCGTTCGAGGTGCGGACGTATATCAGCGAACCGGACCGCAAGCCGGCAAGGCTGGATCGATCACCGCACGGAACGCGACGCCGTCTATGCCAATCGGCGAAGGCGGCGCTCGCGGGAAACGACTCCTGCGGCGCCGCGGCGAACTCCCATGCGCACCTGTATGAGACCGGCAGGATGCGGCGGACCCCTTTGCGCGGGCACGTCAACATTCTGAAACGACTGCTCGTACACGCAATCGCGAACTCGTCATGCGGGGCGTGACGACTGGTTGTCGCCACGAGCGCCTCGAGGCCCACGCCGCGCCGGGCCGTCCGGCCGGACGTGACGTGATGCGCGCGGCAGGCTACGGCTCGAGCGCCAGCAGCTGTGCCAGATTGGCGCCGGGCGCGTCGAAGCTGCCGAGTTCCCCGGCCGGCGCCGTCGCGAGCACGGTGATGCCCGGGCCGTAGCCGGCGCGTGGGCCATCGGTGCTGCACACCACGCCGATGGCGCGGGCCCCGCGCAGGTAGCCGTGGTTGAAGCGGCTGTCGGTGTCGTCGAGCGCCACGATGTCTCCCAGGCGCAGGCGGTCGAGCCCGAGCTCGGCGAGCAGCGCGCGGTCGGTCGACTGCATGTGCACGCTGCCGCCCTCGGAGGTGAGCCCGAGACCGGCGCCCACGAGATGGGCCGGGATGCGCGCCGTGACGCCGACGTAGACTCGGCCATCCTCCTCACGCGCCGGCAGCACGGCCAGCAGGTCGGGCGAAAG
>JANORI010000198.1:0-3124 GCA_031415235.1 Acidobacteriota bacterium
AGGGTGGTCTTGCCGTGGTCGATGTGGCCAATCGTGCCGACGTTGACGTGGGGTTTGGAACGGTCGAATTTCTCTTTCGCCATGACTCGTCTACGCTCGCTTCGTTTGCGGACTGACGACCCGGCCCCGTGCCGGCGTCGAGCTGCCTAACCAACTAACTTCTGGAGCCGATGACCGGGATCGAACCGGTGACCTCGTCATTACCAATGACGTGCTCTGCCAACTGAGCTACATCGGCATTCGCCTTCTGCTTCGGCCGACAAGTCGGCCCTTCCCCCTACCCGGCCCCCTCAACACAGATGGACACCGGCCGTGCCTGACAACTGGAGCGGGAGACGGGGATCGAACCCGCGACCAACAGCTTGGAAGGCTGTGACTCTACCACTGAGTTACTCCCGCCTACGCCCCTGCGGGGCTTCGGCGAGGCAGGCCCGCCTACACCCGTATCCGCTTGTCTTCCCTTCGCGCGTGCCCGGCCACGCCGTTCTATCGCCGCCAGCCCTCACCAGGCATCCTGTCGTGGCTTGCCTGGCCGAAGCTCCGCGGAGCGGAGCGAAGGCTGGTGGGCAGGGGAGGATTTGAACCTCCGTAGGCACAAGGCCGGCAGATTTACAGTCTGCTGCGATTGACCGCTCCGCCACCTGCCCGAAATAGTGCTGCGCGATTCGACACGGCTACCCAGCCACGATGTCTTCGCGCTCGATCGCAATGCCTTGGATTCCCCCGACTACTCGTTGGTCGATTCCCAGAGCTGGTGCCATACCCGATGGAGCTGGCGGAGGGATTTGAACCCACGACCCGCTGATTACAAATCAGCCGCTCTACCGGGCTGAGCTACGCCAGCCAGACGAATCAGGGATGGTAGCACGTCCTGTGCCAGAAGTGCAACACACAGGGCCATGCCGGGCGGGCTTCTCGTGACGGGCCATTCCTCCCCCGGAGTCCAAGCGGCGGGCCTACGCGCCCTGCCTCCCCCGGTTGCGCTGGCGAACCGCCTCAAACAGCAGAACTGCGGCGGCCACCGATACATTCAAGCTCCCGACTTGGCCTCGCATTGGAATCGAGGCCAAGCGGTCGCACCGCTCCCGAACGAGACGTCGCAGTCCTGAGCCTTCGGCTCCTACCACCAGCGCCGTCGGAAGCGTGAGGTCGATGTCAGCGTAGTGCAGATCGGCACTGGCGTCGAGTCCCACCGTCCAGACCCCCAGGTCCTTGAACTCTTCGACGGCCCGGGCGACGTTGACGACGTCGGCCACCGGCACGTGATGCACGGCCCCGGCCGAGGCCTTCGCCGCTCCGCCGTCGAGCGGTGCGGCCCGTCGGGTTTGACGCACGAGCCCGGTCGCGCCGGCCGCGTGGACGGAGCGCAGGATAGCGCCGACGTTGTTGGGATCCTCCACGCCGTCGAGCACCACGATGAGCGGTGGACCATCGGCGCCAGAGGCAAGCGACTCGAGCGTGGCTTCAGGCGCCGCCTGTGACCTGGCAATCACCCCTTGGTGCACTCCGCCGTGGGCGAGCCGGCGCGCCATGTCTTGGTCGATCGTGCGCACCGTCACCCCCCGCGCGCGCGCCTGCGTGAGCAGGTCGCGCACGCGCTCGCCGTGCGGCGTGACGACCATGACCTCCGACGCCCGACCCGTGCGAATCGCCTCAACTACGGGGTTGATGCCGTAGATGATCACGACAGCCCTTCGAGCGCCGCGACGAACTCCTCCGCGCGCTCACGACAGCCAGGTACCCGTGCGATGCCATCGGCGGGAGTGAACGCCGAGGCCTGCTCGATGGCGGGCACGAGCACGTCGAGTTCGAGACCATCAGCGGCGCCCGTGCATACCAGGCGAATCGTGTGGAACAGCAACTTGCCTTTGGCGCCGGCCTCCGCGCCGACGCGCTTGGCGAGGTCGCGAAACGCCTGCCGGTCGTTGAGCCGGGGCGCATCGGCCAACGCGCGCGACCATGCCCGTACCACCGCGCGCGCTTCAGGCTGGATGGCTTCCGCGCGGATGTGCTCCTGCGCGAGTGCGGCACGCGCATCGTAGGTGAACACTTGCATGAGCCGATCAGGGACGTCGCTCAACTTGTCCACCGACGAGGCCACGGCCGGCACGACCGCGCTCAGCCAGGCCGACACCGGTAGCGACGGCGCACCGTCGAGCCATCCGGCCTGCACGAGATATGGACGCGCGAGATCGGCGAGACGCCCAGGTGCGGCGGTCTTCAAGTAGTGCCGATTCACCCACGCCAGCTTTGCCTCGTCGAACACGCCCGCGCTGTGTCCCACCGCACCGAGGTCGAAGCGCTCGGCGAGGGTCGAAAGCGGCAGCACCTCGTCGCCGTCGCCGGGCGACCAGCCAAGCAGCGCGAGGTAGTTCGCCAGCGCCTCCGGCAGGTAGCCCTTGGCGCGGAACTCGGCCACCGAGGTGGCGCCGTGGCGCTTCGACAGCGGCGCGTGATCGGGTCCAAGCACCAGCGACAGGTGCGCAAACGCCGGCGGCGTCCACCCGAACGCCTCGTACACGAGCAATTGTCTGGGCGTATTCGAGATGTGGTCCTCACCGCGCACGACGTGGGTAATCCGCATGAGCGCGTCGTCGATGACGACCGCGTAGTTGTAGGCCGGAATGCCATCGGCCCGAACGATCACCGGATCGCCAATCACGTCGGTGTGGAACGACACCGTGCCGCGCACGAGGTCGTCGAAGCTCACCGTGCGGTCGGCCGGCACGCGCAGGCGCACCGCCGCGCGCTCTCCGGCGGCGAGCCTCTGCTCGACGTCCAACGGCAGGAGCCCACGGCACGTGCCGGGATACTTTGGAGGCCGCGCCGCGGCGAGGGCGGCCTGGCGGCCGGCTTCGAGCATCTCCGGTGTGCAGAAGCAGCGATACGCATGTCCCGCGCGCAGTAACTGGTCGGTGTGCGCCGCATACAGCGAGAGCCGCTCCGACTGGCGGTACGGTCCCACGTCGCCACCGGCGTCGATGCCCTCGTCCCACGCGAGCCCGAGCCACCGCAAGTCGTCCTTGATGGCTTCTTCGGAGACCGCCGTGGACCGTTCGCGGTCGGTGTCCTCCACTCGCAAGATGAACGTGCCGCCGTGCCGCCGTGCGACGAGCCAGTTGAA
>JANORI010000199.1:0-4246 GCA_031415235.1 Acidobacteriota bacterium
GCGGCGCTCTTCCTCTACTCGCTCTATCCCATCGTGCGAAACACGGTGACCGGCGTGCGCGAGGCCGACCGCGGCGCCATCGAGGCCGCCGAAGCGCTCGGCATGACGCCGTGGCAGGTGCTCACCTGGGTGCGCGTGCCGCTGGCCATGCCGGTGATCATGGCGGGAATCCGCACGGCTGCCGTGATCAACGTGGGCACGGCCACGCTGGCGGCGTTTGTGGGCGGCGGCGGGCTCGGCGATCCCATCGTGGCGGGTCTCGCGCTGGCCGATTCTCGGATGGTGCTCTCGGGTGCGATTCCCGCGGCCGGGCTCGCGGTGCTGGTGGACGTGGTGCTGGCCGGCGCGCAGCACTGGCTCACGCCCAAGGCGTTGAGATAGGGGAGTGGTGGACGCGCTCGAGGCCACGGGGAAGGGCCCGACGAGAACCTGCGGCTGCAGAACCAGTGGGAGGGTATCGAGATGCTGGCCGCCTTGATGACGATGCCCAAGTAGCCCGCCGTGGCGAAGCGGTATGATCGTCGAGACACGTCGATTGGGAATAGCGACGTGTCTCGGGGGTTCCAGCACTCGTCCTTCCCAGCGTTCCGACATGCCTGAAGTCGCCATCCGCCAGCTTGCGTTCCTCGAATTCATCGCCGTCGGACGCGTCGAGGTCGATGCGGCGCTTGACGCCTGGCTGCCCCGGCCGCCTCAATGCCCGCCGGTCGTGGCCGACGGCATGCGCTACGCCCTGCAGGCCGGCGGCAAGCGCTTCCGGCCGCTGCTCACGCTCGCCGCGGCCGAAGCGGTCGCGACCGCCATGGGCAGCGGCGAGTTGGCGCGCGTGACCGCCCGTCGGCTGGCCATGCCTGTCGCGTGCGCCATTGAACTCGTGCACACCCAGTCGCTCGTGCACGACGACCTGCCGGCGATGGTCAACGACTCGATGCGACGTGGACAGCCCACGCTGCACGTCCGCTACGGCGAAGGTCTGGCGATCCTTATTGGCGACGCGCTGCTGGCCGAGGCATTCGGGCTGCTGGCGCGGGAGCCACGCCCTGAGGCCGCCGCCGACGTCGTGTCCCGCAAACTGCGGGTCATCGCGGAACTGGGTGCGGCCGTGGGTGCATCGGGCATGGTGGCCGGGCAGGCCATCGACCTGGCGCATACGGGCGGACCCACCAGCCTGGTGTCCATGCCGCCGCTCGACCTGGCTGGTCTGGAAGACATGCACACCCGCAAGGCCGGTGGTCTGATTCGCGCGGCGGCCGTTGGTGGTGCGGCGATGGCCGGCGGCGCGCCCGAACACATCCACGGCGTCGAGCGCTTTGCCACCAACATCGGCATCGCGTTTCAGATCGTGGACGACATCCTCGACGTGGAGGGCAGCAGCGCCGAAACGGGGAAGTCGCCCGGCAAGGACGCCGCGGCCTCGAAGCCGACGTACCCGGCGCTCGTGGGCCTCGATCGATCGCGGGTGCTGGCGGCGTCGCATGTGGCCGCCGCCGAACAGGCGCTGGTCGACGCGGCCCTGCCCGACCGGCACCTGACCGACCTGGCGCGCTGGGTGCTGACACGCCGCTGCTAACCAACTGAGCGCCGCGCTCGGTCACTCGCTGCGCAACGCGTCGATTGGCCGCGTGCGGGCGGCGCGCTCGGCGGGCAACGCGGCAGCGACGAGCGCCGGGATCACGACCACCGCGGCCGCCGCCGCCAGCAGCGGCGGACGAGGCCAAAGGCCAGGACCGCTGGATCGACTGCGACCGCGCACCAGGGTGTCCGCGCGTGGGACGGGCATGACCGGCGGCGGGCGCACCTGGGGCTCGCGGCGCGTGGCCCGCCCCGGCGGACAGTCCCGCCCCTGGCCTGATATCATCGGCCGGATGTCGAGCCGAGACTCGTTCTCCACGCGGACGGCCCTCAGCGCGGGCGATCGCACCGTCAATTTCTTCAGCCTGCCGGCGCTCGCCAAGGCCTTTCCGTCGGTCGAGCGTCTGCCGTTCTCGCTCAAGATCCTGCTCGAGAACCTGCTGCGCCGCGAAGACGACGCGTTTGTCAAAGCTGCCGACATTCGCGCGCTGGCCGCGTGGAATCCGGCCGCGGCGAATGCCGACACCGAGATCTCCTTCATGCCGGCCCGGGTCATCCTGCAGGACTTCACCGGCGTGCCGTGCGTGGTGGACCTGGCGGCGATGCGCGACGGCATCGCGGCCCTCGGCGGCGACCCGACCCGCGTGAACCCGCTGCAGCCGGTCGAACTCGTGATCGACCACTCGGTGCAGGTGGATCACTTTGCCACGGCCGATGCCCTCGGCTTGAATGCCGACCTCGAGTATCAGCGCAACCGCGAACGCTACGTGTTCCTGCGCTGGGGTCAGGATGCCTTCCGCAACTTCCGCGTGGTGCCGCCCGAGACCGGCATCGTGCACCAGGTGAACATCGAGTATCTGGCGCGCGTGGTCGTGGCCGACGGCGACACCGTCTATCCCGACACCTGCTTCGGGACCGACTCGCACACCACGATGGTGAACGGCCTGGGCGTGGTCGGCTGGGGCGTGGGTGGCATCGAGGCCGAGGCGGCGATGCTGGGGCAGCCCAGCTCGATGCTGATTCCGCCCGTGGTGGGCTGCCGCCTGTCGGGCAAGCTGCCCGAAGGCGCGACGGCGACCGACCTGGTGCTGACGATCACCGAGGCGCTGCGCAAGCACAAGGTGGTGGGCACGTTCGTGGAGTTCTATGGCCCCGGCCTGGGCCATCTGACGATTGCCGACCGCGTCACGCTTGGCAACATGTGCCCTGAGTACGGCGCCACGGTGGCGATCTTCCCGATCGACACGCTGACGCTCGACTACCTGCGGCTGACCGGACGCGACGAAGCGCAGGTCGCGCTGGTCGAAGCCTACGCGAAGGCGCAGGGACTCTTCCGGACCGACGCCACGCCCGATGCGACCTATTCGGAGTCGCTCGACATCGACGTGACCAGGATCGTGCCGAGCCTGGCCGGTCCGCGGCGGCCGCAGGACCGCGTGCCGCTCACCGGCGCCAAGGCGTCGTTTGCCGGCTCGCTCGACGAGTTGAAGAAGGGCGTGACGCCTACGGCTGGCTCAGGTCCGGGCGGCAGCGCCGCGGCGGTGGCCACAAGGACACAGCTCGAACACGGCTCGGTCGTGATTGCGGCCATCACGAGCTGCACCAATACCTCGAATCCCGGCGTGATGATCGGCGCGGGTCTCGTGGCGAAGAAGGCCGCCGCGCGCGGCCTCACGCGCAAGCCGTGGGTGAAGACGTCGCTCGCACCCGGCTCGAAGGTGGTCACCGAGTATCTGCGCGCGGCCGGGCTCGACACCTATCTCGACGCCATTGGCTTCAATCTCGTGGGCTACGGCTGCACGACCTGCATCGGGAATTCGGGCCCCCTGCCAGACGACGTCAGCGCCGAGATTCGCGAACGCGGACTGGTGGTGGCGTCGGTGCTCTCGGGCAATCGCAACTTCGAGGGCCGTATCCAGCAGGACGTACGCGCCAACTACCTGGCGTCGCCGCCGCTCGTTGTGGCCTACGCGATTGCCGGGTCGATGAACATCGACCTGACCACCGAGCCGCTCGGCACGGGTTCCGACGGCACGCCCGTGTTCCTCAAAGACATCTGGCCGACCGACCAGGAGATCGCCGACGCGATGCGCACGAGCGTGACGTCACAGGCGTTCACGTCGCAGTACGCGAAGGTGTTCGAGGGCGACGCGCGGTGGCGCGCGCTGCCGGTGCCCACGGGCAGCCGGTTCGAGTGGGAAGCGGATTCCACCTACATCCGCCGGCCGCCGTTTCTCGAGGGACTGTCGATGCAGCCGGCGCCGCTCACGGACCTGTGCGGCGCGCGCGTGCTGGCGGTCCTTGGCGACAGCATCACCACCGACCACATCTCGCCGGCCGGCAACATCAAGGCTGACAGTCCGGCGGGGAAGTATCTGGTCGAACACGGCGTGGCGCCGAAGGACTTCAACTCCTATGGCGCCAGGCGCGGCAATCACGAAGTGATGATGCGAGGCACCTTCGCCAACACGCGGATCAAGAATCAGCTCGTGCCCGGTGTGGAAGGCGGCGTCACCGCCTATCTGCCCGGCGGCGACGTGATGCCGATGTACGACGCATCGATGAAGTATCAGGCGGCAGGCGTGCCGTTGATGGTGCTGGCGGGCAAAGAGTACGGCTCGGGCTCGTCGCGCGACTGGGCGGCCAAGGGCACCATGCTGCTCGGCGTGAAGGC
>JANORI010000200.1:0-14215 GCA_031415235.1 Acidobacteriota bacterium
ATATCGGAATCGCCCGGCGGAATCGTGCCGTCGATGACCTGCAGGATCTCGCTTGGGGCTGCTGCCACCTTGGCGAGCTTCACTTCGCCGGTCAGGCCGTCGAAGGCCACCCAGTCGCCTTCCTTCACCGTCTGCCCCGCCACCGTGAAGCAGCGGCCGTGCTCGTCGATGACGAGTTCGCCGGCGCCGACGATCGACGGCTTGCCCATCTGCCGGCCGACGACTGCCGCGTGGGACGTCATGCCGCCCGTGGCCGTGAGGATGCCCTGCGCGACCCACATGCCGTGAATGTCGTCGGGCACGGTTTCACGCCGCACGAGGATGACGGGTCTGCCCTGGTTGGTCCACGCCACCGCCTGATCGGACGTGAACACCACCTGGCCGCAGGCCGCGCCGGGCGAGGCCGGCAGGCCCTTGGTGGCTACCGGAATGCTCTTCCACTGCTTCGGATCGAACCCCGGGGCGAGCAACTGCGACAGCGCTTCGGGATCGACGAGCAGCAGCGCTTCTTTGGGCGTGACCAGCTTCTCCTTCATCAGGTCCGTGGCGATGACCACGGCGGCATAGCCGGTGCGCTTGCCGCTGCGGGTCTGCAGCATGAAGAGGCGGTCGTCCTGAATCGTGAACTCGAAGTCCTGAATGTCCTTGTAGTGCTTCTCGAGCCGCGTCGTGATCTGGCGCAGCTGCGCGTAGGCCTTGGGCATCACGTCGGCCAGTTCGCGTATGGGCCGCGGCGTGCGAATGCCCGCCACGACGTCCTCTCCCTGCGCGTTCACCAGGAACTCGCCGTAGAACTCCTTGGCGCCGGTGGCCGGGTTGCGCGTGAAGCCGACGCCGGTGGCCGAGCGGTCGCCGCTGTTGCCGAAGACCATCATCTGCACGTTGACGGCCGTGCCGATGGCATCGGGGATGTCGTAGATGCGCCGGTATTCCTTGGCGCGCGGATTGTGCCATGAGCGGAACACGGCGTTGCGCGCCATCTGGAGCTGGGCGTGCGGATCCTGCGGGAACGGCTTCCCTGTGTGCTTCACCACGATTGCCTTGAAACCGTCGACGACGTGGCGTAGGGAGATCTCGTCCAACTTGTCATCGGGCAGTACCGTCTTGCCGACCTCGTAGTCCCATCCCGACACGCTCTTCGCGATTCGCGGCCCGTGATCTTCCTTCTGCCGGAGGAACTCGTGCTCGAATACGCTCTTGGGAATCTCGAGCACGACCGAGCCGAACATCTGGATGAAGCGGCGATAGCTGTCGTAGGCGAAGCGGCCGTTGCTGGTGCGCGCCTTGAGCCCTTCGACCGCCTGGTCGTTGAGCCCGAGGTTGAGGATCGTATCCATCATGCCGGGCATCGAGAACTTCGCGCCCGAGCGCACCGACACGAGCAGCGGATTGGTCGCCGACCCGAGCGTGGCTTTGGCGCTCTTCTCGAGCCGCCGCAGTTGCGCCACGATCTCGTCTTCGATGGCCGGCGTGAGCTTGCCGCCATTGGTGTAATAGAGATTGCAGGCGCCGGTCGAGATCGTGAAGCCGGGAGGCACGGGCAGACCGGCGTTGGTCATCTCGGCCAGGCCGGAGCCCTTGCCGCCGAGCGTGTCCTTCATGGTGCGGTCGCCGTCGGCCTTGCCGTCGCCGAAGTAGTAGACGTACTTCGCGGCCTTGCTCTTCGCCTTGGCCGGCGTGGCGGCGCGCGTGGCCTTCCCGACCACCTTGCCCGCGGCCCGCACGACCGCCGTGACCAGGGACCGTACTGTCGTCCTGGCCTTGGGCGTGGGCCTGCCTTTGGCCTTGAGCTTGGAGGTGGCGGCAGCCGGCTTGGCCTTGGTCTTCCGGGACGACTTCTTCACAGGTGCGACGTTGCGCTTCGCCATGACGGTCGGAACTCCTAGTTGTCGGATTGCGGAACCATCTCGGAGACGTCCGCAAGTTGAAGAATGAGCGATTGAATCTGACGCATCAAGCGCAAGCGCGCCTTCTGCACCACGGGATCCTCGGCCATGACCATCACGTCCGCAAAGAACGTCGTGACGGCCGGGCCCAAAGCCGCGCCGTCACTGAAGGCCTTACGGTAATCGCCCGACGCGATCGCGCGCTCGATCGTCGGCCGGCGGCGCGTGACCTCGGCGAGCAGCGCCACCTCTGCCGGTTCGGTGAGCGCGGTCATCGGCTCGGCCAGCCGTTCGGCCGCGCGGTAGACCTCTTCGTCGAGATTCTTCGCTATGTTCTTGACGCGCTTGAACACCTGCGCCAGTTGCTTGAACTCGGCCGACTCGGCCAAGTCAGGCAGCACCGCAAGCTTGCGCCGGATCGTCAGGGGCGCCAGCGTGGCCGGATCGAACGTGGTGACGGCCCGCACGTTGCGCACGTCGGCCCCACGCTGCTCGAACACACTGCGCACGCGATCGCCCAGGAACGCCCAGAGCGACAGACCGCACTCGCCAGGGTCGGCGGGAGCCGGCAACGATGCAAGGGCGCGGTCCACGAGTTGCCCCAGCGTCACGGCGGCGTTGACGCCCGTCAGTTCGGGCAGGTCGGCAAGGACGCGAATCACGCCTTGGGCGGCGCGCCGGATCCCATGCGGGTCGCGCGAGCCGGTGGGCCGCTCTCCGGCGACGAACAGTCCCGCCACGGTGTCGATTTTGTCGGCCAACGACACGGCCGCCCACGACACGGCCGCCGCGCCAAGGTCGGCCCGCGAGGGGGCCGCGTCGGCATCGACCGCGGCCGGCAGGTAGTGATGGTAGATTGCCTTCCACACGGCTTCGGGCTGACCCTCTTCCCGCGCGTAGATGCCACCCATGGTGCCCTGAAGTTCGGTCAGTTCCCGCACCATGTTGGTGCCAAGGTCGGCCTTGCAGATCCGCGCGGCTGCGGCGGCGCTATCTGCCGCGTCTGCGCGTCCGAACACGTCGGCCGCGATCCAGCGCGCCAGCGGCTCGATCCGATCGGCTTTGTCGCGGAAGCTGCCGAGACCCTGATGGAACGTCACGGTGGCCAGCCGCTCGCGGTGCCGCTCGAGCGACTGCAGCCGATCGGCATCCCAGAAGAACCGCGCGTCGCGCAGGCGTGCCGTGAGCACGCGCTCCAGATTGCGCGCCACCATCTCCGGCTTCTCGGGCTCCATGTTGAGCACGGCCAGGAACACCGGCAACAACACCTCTTGCGCCGACACCAGCGGAAAGAAATGCTGGTGATGAATCATCGTGGTCGTCAGCACTTCCGGCGGCAGGCGCAGAAACTCGTCCGGAAAGGTGCCAGAGACGACCGCCGGATACTCCACCAGGTCGGGCACCTCGTCGAGCGCGTGCTGCCCGGCCGGTGAGATGCTCACACGGCCGCCACGTCGTCTGGCTTCAGCGTCGAGCTCACGCGCGATCCGGTCGTGCCGCTCGCCGCGCTCGATCACGACGAAGTTCTCGCCGAGGCGCCTGCGGTAGTCGTCGAAGCTCTTCACCTTGATGGCACGGCCGGCGCGGCCGCTCGTGGTGAGAAAGCGATGCCCGAACGTGACGGCGCCCGACCGCACGTCCTGTACGAGGGGACCGGCGGCGGCGACCGGCCGTAAGATGTCGAATGGGACCACGCGGCCACCGTAGAGAAACAGCACCCAGCGGATCGGCCGTCCGCTCAGCAACTCGCCCTTGCCGTCGTCGAGCAGCGCGTCCCAGCGCAGGTTCCTGGGATACTGCAGGTCGCGCAGCGCCGCCGCCAGCACGCCGGGCAGCACGTCAATAGCGGTCTTGCCCCGCACCTGGCGGCGGAACGCCAGATACACCCCTTTGGGCGTCTCGACCCGCTGCAGCGCCGACGGCGCCACACCCTGTTTGCGCGCAAAGCCCAGACCGGCGCCGGTCATCTCGCCACCTGGCTGGAACGCCGCCGACACAGGGGGGCCCATCACCAGTTCCTCGAAGTCCGTCTGGCGCTCGGGCACCCGCTCGGCACGCACGACCAGTCGTCGCGGGGTGCTGAACGTCTCGATCGGCGCTTCAACCGGCATGCGCTGCTCGGCCAGCCGCGCCTCGATTCGCGCGCCAAACTGCGCGGTGAGACCCGGCAGCCAACTGGCCGGCAGTTCCTCCGTCCCGATTTCGATGAGCAGTTCTCTATCCATGGCAGTCACATGCGGGTGCGCCGGTCACTCGGCCGCTCCAGTGGCCCGGGCCGCCGCGTCGGCTTCGGCCCCGGCGGCATACTCGCGGCACACGCGGACGGCCAGCTGCCGGACTCGCAGGATGTAGGCCGTGCGCTCGCTCACGCCAATGCTGCCACTCGAATCGAGCAGGTTGAAGAGGTGCGAGCACTTGAGCGCGTACTCGAGTGCCGGCAGCAGCAGCTTCGCATCGGCGAGCCGCAGCGCAAAGGCGTAGTTGGCGTCGAACTGACTGCGGTGGAACGCGGCGTAGTCGGCGGCTGGTATTCCGGTATCCTGGTTGAAGGCGTACTTCGACTGCTCCACTTCCTCGCGAAGCCGCACCTGTCCGTACGTCACGCCCGGCGCCCATTCGAGGTCGAACACGTTGTCGACCTTCTGCAGGAACATCGCGATGCGCTCGAGCCCGTAGGTGATTTCGGCCGACACCGGCGACAGGTTGACGCCGCCGACCTGCTGGAAGTACGTGAACTGCGTGATCTCGAGGCCGTCGAGCATCACCTGCCAACCGATCCCCCAGGCGCCAAGCGCCGGCGATTCCCAGTTGTCTTCTTCGAATCGCACGTCATGTTGCCGGGGATTGATGCCGCAGGCCTCGAGGCTATCCAGGTAGATCTGCTGGATTTCGTCTGGCGTCGGTTTGAGAATCACCTGGAACTGGTGGTGTTTGAACAGCCGGTTTGGGTTCTGGCCGAAGCGCCCGTCGTCGGGCCGCCGGGAGGGCTGCACGTAAGCCACCTGCCAGGGGTCGGGGCCGAGCACGCGGAACAGCGTTTCTGGATGCGACGTGCCGGCGCCCACTTCGAGATCGAGTGGCTGTTGCAGCAGACACCCGCGCGACGCCCAGAAGGTCGAAAGCTTGAGGATGAGGTCCTGAAATGTCACCGGTACTGCCTATGACGTCTGGCGGCCCAGGGCCTGGACCACGCGGAGGGATTTGAGCTCCCGGTCGAAGTGCGATCCGATGAGCGAGCGATGCGCGACCTCGAGTTCATGGAGCACGGCGGACGAGGCGCCGAGCGAGGCCGCGTCGCACGGCTTCACGCGGCGAGCGGCTCGGACGAAGGCCAGTGCACGCGACGACAGGAACCGGTCGTGGGTGCCCTGCGCGCCGTGACAGGACCGGCAGACGAAGCCGTGACCGTCAGCAGCCAGATAGGCGCCGTCGGCCTCGCCGAACTCCGACCCGCAGTGGCCACATGCCACGTCGGGCGGATACACCCCTTGCAGACGCAGCACCCACGTCTCGAAATATCGCGCCAGCGGCTCCACGGGCCCGCCGATGGCAATGGCCTCGAGGGTGGCCACCCCGAGACGGAACAGCCGCTCGTCTGGGTCGGCCTCTTCAGCGCTGGCGTCGATCAGCTCGGCGAAGTACGCGCTGTAGCCAAGCGCCGCTGGGTTGGGCGCGGCCATGGGAGACCGAACGGGTTCGGCGTAGTTCAGGTTCACCAGCTCGCGCTGCTCTTTCTCAAAATACGCCACCCGCACCTCGGTGAGCGGCTCGAGCGCCCCGGTGAACCGCGATTTGGTCCGCCGGGCCGACTGCGCCACGCCGCGCTTCTTGCCGCGGTCCTTCGTGAGGAAGACCACGATCCGGTCGGCCTCGCCCAGCTTGTAGGTGCGCAGCACCAGCGCGTCAGCGGAATACAGAGGCACCGACGCCGACCTCGCAGCTCATTCTATCCGCTTCCGCCGTCTAGCCTGGCCCGAGGAAGCGCAGAAATATGGTGGCCAGGCCCAGGAACGACGCGAACCCGACGACATCGGTGAAGGTCGTGATGAAGACCGAGGACGCCAAGGCTGGATCGACCTTCAGGGCCTTGAGGCCCAGGGGCACGAGCGTGCCAGCAGTCGACGCCACGAACATGTTGCAGACCATGGCCATGCCAAGCAGCAACCCCAGCACCGGATTGCCCTTGGTGCCCCAGGCCACCAGTGCCGCCACCACGCCGAGAATCACGCCGTTGCCAAGGCCGATGGCGGCCTCTTTGAACAGCGCCTTTCGGGCGTTGGCCCAGGACAGCTCGCCGAGCGCCAACCCGCGGACGATCACCGTCAGGGTCTGGGTGGCGGCATTGCCGCCCATGCCCGCCACGATCGGCATGAAGACCGCCAGCGCGGTGGCCTGACTGATCGTGTCCTCGAAGGCCGCGACCACCGAGGCCGCGAGGAACGCGGTGACGAGGTTGATGCCGAGCCATGGCAGGCGCTTCCTGAGCGCTTCGAAGGCGGGCGTCTCGATCCGCTCATCGCCCGACACGCCGGCCAGCCGGTAGAGGTCTTCGGTCGCCTCGTCCTTCAACACGTCGATGACGTCATCGACGGTGATCACCCCGGCGAGCTTGTTCTCTTCGTCGACGACCGGAATGGCCAGCAGGTTGTACGAGGCGACGAGCCGGGCCGCCTCTTCCTGATCGGTATCGACGCGGACGCTGAAGACGTCCGGAGTCATGATGCGCTTGAGCGGCGTTTCCGGCGAGACCAGCAACAGCCGGCGCAGCGACGTGACGCCGACCAGGTGCCGCCGGGCGTCGACCACGTAGAGATAGAACACCATCTCGACGTTGATGGCGCTCTGCAACGCCGACACGGCCTCGGCCACCGTGAGGTCTTCGCTGAGCGCGAAGACGTTCGGGTTCATGATGCGGCCGGCGGTCTGCTCGGCGAAGTCGAGCAGGCTTTCGACTTGCCCCGATTCGCGACGGCGCATCAGCTCGAGCACTTCGTGCGACAGATCGTCGGGCAGGTAGTCGATGAGCGCGGCCGCGTCGTCCGACGCAATCTCCTGCACCAGCCTGGCGATGTCGTCGGCCGACTTGCCCGCCAGCAACAGCGCGCCGCGCTCGGGCCCCAGTTCGCTGGCGCTCTCCATCGCCAGCTTGGGCTGGCGCTCGACGAGCACGGCGAAGGCCGCCTGTCGCTCGCTATCGTGCAGTTCGCCGAAGATCTGGCCGAGGTCGGCGGGATGCTGCTTCTGCAGCAGGTTCAGCAGGTTCGCGGTGGCGCCAATTCGGAGCAGTCGCCTGACGGAGTCGAGGACGACGTCAATTTTTCGCTGCTGCGCCATGACTGTCTCGCCTCAAGTGCCCACAACCGCCCCAGCGTAGCACAGCGATTTTCCGCCCGGCAATCGCTCGTGTACCCGTGCGCGCCGACCGATCAGCGATCGCGCCGTTTTTGACGCGAGCCGTCGTCGGGCAGACCGATCGCGGTCAGCGTGCGGGGGTCTTCGCGCCAGTCCTCTTTCACCTTGACGTGCAGGTCGAGGTAGACCTTCGCATCGAAGAATCGTTCCAACTCGAGCCGGGCCGCCGTGCCGATGGCCTTGATCATCGAGCCGCCTCTGCCGAGCAGAATGGGCTTCTGCGACGAGCGCTCGACGAGAATCGAGCAATGCAGCTTCAGCATGCCGCCGGGCCTTGCCGGCTCCTCGAACGCATCGACGACCACAGCGCTGCTGAACGGGAGTTCGGCGTGCGTGTGCCGCAGTACCTGCTCGCGCACCAGTTCCGCCACGAAGAAGCGCTCCGGCTGGTCGGTGAGGTAGTCGTCGGGATAGAGTGCGTGGCCCTCGGTCAGATGCGCCAGGAGCACCTCCTCGAGCCGGTCGACGGTCTCTCCCGTCTCGGCGGAAATCGGGACGATGTCCACCGCGGTGCCCTTCGCCGACACCGCCGCGATGCGCGGCAGCAGATCGGGCTTGGCGACCAGGTCGATCTTGTTCAGCACGACCACGACCGGCGCTTTCGTCCCGGCCACGAGGTCCCAGACGAAGCGGTCGCCGGCCCCCTGTTCGGTGGACGCGTCAATCACGAGCGCCACGACGTCGACCTCACGTAGCGTGGCCCGCGAGATGTCGACCATCCGCACGTTCAGGCGGTGCAGGGGGCGATGGATGCCAGGGGTGTCCACGTAGACGATCTGGCCACCGGGCAGGGTACGCACCCCCACGATCCGGTTGCGTGTCGTCTGCGGCTTGTCCGAGACAATGGCCAGCTTGGTGCCAACCAGCCGATTGAGCAGCGTCGACTTCCCTGCGTTCGGCCGGCCGACGAGGCCGACGAAGCCGGCCTTCACGCCCCCTCACTTTCGGACTCAGTCGTCACGAGCCGCCGGTGCATGCGCACCCGCGTCACGCGCCGGCGTTCGGCGTCGAGCACTTCGACCGACAGGTCGCCCACGTCGAACCGCTCGCCCTTCACGGGCACGCGTCCGAGTGAGGCGAGCAGGAAGCCACCCACCGAGTCGAAGCCCTCACGCTCGATCGCGAGGCCGAGGTGGTCGTCGAGCACCGACACGTCGGCCTTGCCGCTCACGACGAACACGCCGTGGCCTTCGTCAATCACCGACTCCACTTCCACGTCGTACTCGTCGCGGATCTCGCCGACGATCTCCTCGATGAGGTCCTCGAGGGTGACCAGGCCGGCGGTGCCTCCGTACTCGTCGACGACGATGGCGCTCTGCACGCGCTCGCGCTGGAACTCCTGCAGCAAGGCTGGCACCTTCTTGGTCTCTGGCACGAAGTGGGCCGGCCGCACCACGTCGCGGATCGTGACGCCCACCCCGTCGATGTGGCGCACCATGTCCTTCACGAACGCGAACCCCAGAATGTTGTCGAGCGTGCCCTCGTAGACCGGCACGCGCGAGTACTGCTGGTCTCGGAACAACTGGCGCAGGTCCTCGATCGTCTGGGACACCTCGATCGCGATGATGTCAGGCCGCGGCGTCATGACCTCGCGCACCAGCGTGTCGCGGAAATCCACAATGGACCGCAGCAGCGCTCTCGCCTGTTCGCGGCCAGACTCGAGGCCACCCTCGGACTCCTGGGGCGACTCGGGCGTTTCGTGTCCATTCATGGTCCCCGCAGACTCGCCCGAAGGCCCTGACGAAGACTGGCCGCGTCCGACACGCAGCAGTGCCAGGGTGAGCGGCCGCAGGAGCCGTTCTACGGCGTGGAATGCCGGCAGCGTGGCACTCAGCACGGCCTCCGGATCGCGGCGGATGATCACCAGCGGCACCAGATGCTCAGACACCAGCGCGAACACGGCCATGGCGCCGATGAGCGTGGGCAGCCCGTGTCCGGCCTGCATGCCGATCACCCGTGCCAGCAGCGCGCCGGCCACCACGTAGATGATGGCGAGAATGAGCCGCGTCGGGATGAAGAGCCGCATCGGGTCGTCGAGATAGCTGCCAAGCAGATCGTCGCGGTCGCTCCGTTCGGCGGAGAGCCGGAGCGACAGCCGCATCATCGCGCTGAACGCGGCCGCGACCGTGCCGACGAGCACCGCGGCAGAGGCCAGCAGGAAGAGCGCCAGTGGCGTCATCGGCGCAGCCTCGGCGCCGTCGTCCCGGCGGTCGTCGTCCTGGACCGGGGCACGGCGGCGCGTCTCGGACGCGCGCGCTCGATCAGTCCTTCCGGCAGGCTGCCCGCCCGCCGCAGCTTCGCCTCGGTACGGGCCATGCGCCCGTCGTCGGTCTCGTGATCGAAACCGAGCAGGTGCAACAGCCCGTGCAGCGCCAGGACTCGCAGTTCGGTGCCGAGTGTGTGCCCGGCGGCCCGGGCCTGGCGAGCGGCCACGCCGGTGGCTATGGCGATCTCGCCGTGGGTGCCGGCAGGCTCGCCGGGACTCGCGTCGACATCAGGAAAGGAGAGCACGTCGGTGGTGTGGTCGACGCCGCGGAAGTTCCGGTTCAGCGCCCGCATCCGCAGGTCGCTCACGAGCGCAATCGTGACACCGCCGCGCGCCCGCCTCGGCGCCACGCGCTCCAGCCAGGGGCGCAAGCCACGGGCGGCGCCCCGTGCGCCAGGCTGCGACACGAGCGTGATGTGGAGTCGCGTGACGGCGCGCGGGCGGGTCGCCATGGCTTGGCTCACCGGGGGGCGCCGGGCGCGACGCCCTGCGATTCGTAGGCCTTCACGATGGCCTGCACCAATTTGTGCCGCACGACGTCGCTGTCGTCGAACCGCACGAAGGAGATGCCGTCGATGCCGGAGACCACGCGAATGGCGTCGACCAGCCCCGAGGTGCGCCCAGGCGGAAGGTCGATCTGGGTGATGTCCCCGGTGACGACGGCCTTGGAGCCGAACCCCAGCCGCGTGAGGAACATCTTCATCTGCTCGACGGTCGTAATCTGCGCCACGTCGAGAACCACAAACGCGTCGATCAAGGTGCGGCCGCGCATGAAGGCGATGGGCGCGACCTCGATCGCACCGCGTTCGAGCAGGCGTTCGGCCCGTTCCACATCGAGCATGTCGTAGAGCGCGTCGTACAGGGGCCGCAGATAGGGATTCACCTTCTCCTGCAGATCGCCAGGGAGGAAGCCGAGCTTCTCCCCCGCTTCCACAGCTGGCCGCGCGAGGATGATGCGCGCGACCTTCTTCGACAGCAGTGCGCTGACGGCCTGCGCCATGGCAAGGTAGGTCTTGCCCGTGCCGGCTGGGCCGACTCCGAAGACGATGTCGTGCTGATCGATGGCCTCGAGGTAGAGCCGCTGGTTCGCCGACTTGGGCAAGATCCGGCGCTTGCCGGCCTGACGCAGTTGCCCGCTCTTCAGGAAGTGCTCATGCAGATCGATGCTGTCGTGATCGGTGACGAGCTTGGCGGCCGTGCGGATGTCGTTGTCCGACAAGGAGTGGCCATCGCCGAGTAGGCCGCTCACCTGACCGACCCAGCGCTCGACGCGTGCGGTGTCTCGAGGATTGCCGTCGACCATGAGCTCGTGACCCTGCGTGCGGATCTTCACGTTGAGCAGCGCTTCCACGTGGCGCAGGTTCTCGTCGTACGACCCAAACAGTGCGCCCACGCTCGTCTGCGGCACGACGATGCGGCGAGTCGATGTTGTATTGATGCTGGTATCTCCTTTAGTATCAGTAACTTATGTTTGAGACGCGATCGTAGCAGCGGCCCGTGAGGCCGGTCAAGCCTCGGTGCGAAGGCGCAATTCTCGCAACTGGGCCGCATCCACGGTGGACGGAGCCTCGCACATCAGGTCCACGGCCTGCGTCGTCTTGGGAAACGGAATGACCTCACGAATCGAGGTCTCGCCCGCCAGCAGCGCCACGACGCGGTCGAGGCCCAGAGCCAGCCCCCCGTGCGGCGGGGTGCCGTACTCCAGCGCCTCGAGGAAGAAGCCGAAGCGCGTGCGCGCCTGTTCGTCGCTCAAACCCAGCAAGCGGAAGACGGTGGCCTGGGTCTCCCGGTCGTGGATACGGATGCTGCCGCCCCCGAGCTCCCAGCCGTTCAGGATTACGTCGTAGGCCTTGGCGAGCACTTTGCCCGGGTCAGACTCGAGCATGTGCAAATCTTCTTCACGAGGCGCGGTGAAGGGATGGTTGACCGAATCCCAGCGCCGCTCGTCGGCGTTCCAATCGAACAGCGGAAAGTCGGTGATCCACACGAGCTCCCAACGACCCTCCGGGATGAGGCTGCGCTTCTTGGCGACGGCCAGCCGCAGCTGTCCGAGCATCTTCGAGGTCGCCTCGGCTGCCCCGCAGGCGAGCACGACGAGGTCGGTCGGGCCCGCCCCCATCGCGTCGAGAGTCGCGCGGACCGTGTCGTCGCCAATCGCCTTGGCCGACGACTGCACCCCCTCCGCCGTGCGGCGCCCCCATACGAGGCCGGCCGCCCCGGCCTGTTTTGCCATCTCGACGATCTCGTCGAGCTCGCGCCGCGATGCCGCGGCCGCGCCGGGGATCACCAAGCCACGCACGGTGCCCCCGACCGATACGGCCTCACGGAAGATGCCAAACGCCGACTCGGCGTAGAGGCGCCCGACGTCCTGGATGCGAAGGTCGAAGCGCAAGTCGGGCTTATCCGACCCGTAGACCGCGATCGCTTCGGCATATGGCATGCGTCGAAACGGGCAGACGATCTCCACACCAATCTCGCGGAACGCGGCCGCCAGCGCGCCCTCGACGACCGCGTAGACCATCTCCGGCCGGGCAAACGCCATCTCGAGATCGACCTGGGTGAACTCGAGCTGCCGGTCGGCACGCAACGCCTCATCGCGGAAACAGCGCGCAATCTGCACGTACTTGTCGAAGCCCGCAATCATCAGGATCTGCTTGAAGATCTGCGGCGACTGCGGCAACGCGTAGAACTCGCCTGGATGCACGCGGCTCGGCACCAGGAAGTCGCGCGCGCCCTCGGGCGTGGACTTCGTGAGAATCGGTGTCTCGATTTCGTAGAAGCCCTCGGCGTCGAAGTACTTCCGCAGGGCCATCGTGACCCGGTGGCGCAACGCGATGGCGCGCTGCAGGGGTGGACGGCGCAGGTCGAGGTAGCGATACCGCAGCCGCGTTTCTTCCGAGACGTTCTGATCCTCGCCGATGAGAAACGGCGGCGTCTTCGCTTCGTTGAGCACACGCACGCCCTGCGCGCGCACTTCGATGTCACCGGTGGGCAGCTTGGGATTCGCCGTCTCCGGCGCGCGCCGTGTCACCACGCCTTCGATGGCGACGACGAACTCCCCTCGCAGCGGCTTGGCGCGCTCGAGTAGCGCGGCGTCGTCCTGCACGATCACCTGCGTGATGCCGTGCCGGTCGCGAATGTCGAGGAAGATGAGCGACCCGAGGTCGCGGATCTTCTGCACCCAACCGAGCAGCACCACCGAGGCGCCGACATCGGTCGCGCGCAAGGCGCCGCACGTGTGCGTGCGCGCGAGAGTTCCAAGTTGCTCAGCCACGTGACGTCCTCATGCTGGTGACGATGTGTTCGGCGGCCGACGCGCGTGCTACGGCCGACTGCGCGCCGCTGGCCAGCGTCTTCAGCGTGACCTGGCCCGCTGCCCGTTCCTGTGTGCCCGACACGGCCACGAACGGAATACCGCGCTCGGCGGCGTACTTGAACTGCTTCCCGAGCTTGTCCACGTCGGGATAGAGCTCGACCGCGAGCCTGGCGCCGTCGTATCCGCGCCGCAGTTCGGTGGCGAGCGCGAGGGCGTCGGCCACGGCGTCAGCATCGAAGTTGGCGACGAGCACGGTTGCCGGGGCGCGTTCGACATGTGCGGGAAACAGGGCGCGCTCGGCCAGCACGACGAGAATGCGCTCCAGGCCAAGCGAGAGGCCGCACGCCGGCACCCGTTGACCGAGGAACATGCCCACGAGGTCGTCGTAGCGGCCTCCCCCGCCGAGACTCCCGGCCAAGTCGGGCACCGCAATCTCGAATATGGACCCGGTGTAGTAGCCGAGTCCGCGCGCCAGGGTGGCGTCGATGACCAGGTGCGTGGCCGCTGACGTGCCCGCGGCCAGCTGCAGGATCTCACCCAGCTGCGCCACGGCCCGTGCCCCGGCGTCATGGCGAGCCACGTAGCGGCCGAGCACGTCCAGTCGTGCCGGATTACCTGCGGCCGCCGCCGCGTCGTCGAAGAGCAGGGCCATCAGCCCGCGCGCCGCGTCGCCGGCGATCCCCCGCGTCTCCATCTCGGTCACCACGCCGTCGCGGCCGATCTTGTCGGCCTTGTCGAGCGCGACGAGCGCGCTGCCGTGCAACGCCGCCGGCACGCCTGCCGTATCGAGCACCCCCGTGAGCAGCTGGCGATGATTCAGCCGGATGGCAAAGTCGGAGAAACCCAGCCGGCTGAGCACATCGGCGCCGGCCGCGAGCAGTTCGGCCTCGACGGTCATGGCCGTCGAGCCAGTGGCGTCGACGTCGCACTGGTAGAACTCGCGGAAGCGGCCCTTCTGGGGACGATCGGCGCGCCACACAGGCTGCACCTGATAGCGTTTGAAGAACCTCGGGAGCGCGCCACGGTGCTCGGCCACTACTCGTGCGAGGGGCACCGTCAAGTCGTAGCGCAGGGCGAGGTCGGCCTCCCCCGTCTTGCCGTCCTCGCCGCGCTTCAGGATCTTGAAGATGAGGCGGTCGCCCTCTTCGCCGTACTTCCCCGTGAGCGTCTCGATGTTCTCGACGGCCGGCGTCTCGAGGGGTTCGAAGCCGTAGCCCTGGTACACGTCGGCGATGACGTCGATCACGTGCGTGCGGCGGCGGACGTCGGCCGGCAGGAAGTCGCGCATCCCGCGTGCGGGCTTGGTGGACACCGGCATCAGACCCGCTCCGTCGT
>JANORI010000201.1:0-15709 GCA_031415235.1 Acidobacteriota bacterium
TTCACGATGCGCCAGCGCTGCGGCGCACCCGCGCGCGCGCGAATGGTCGGCGTGGTGCGGCCGTTCACGAGCACGTAGCTGCCCTCGCGCCCGAACACCATGCCGGCCGAGCCGCCGCTCTCGGCATCTTCGAGCGTGCCCTTGCTGTCGAAGCCGATGTCGCTCAGCACGAGCGTGAGCTGGTCGGCCACGCCCACGCCGTCGGCGGGATCTTCCACGAGCAGCGCGCCGTACAAGCCGTAGCCGACCTGCTGCGCCGACATCACATGCGGGTGGTACCAGAAGAGCGACGCATCGCGCAGCACGAAGTCGTAGGTGAACGACTCGCCCTGCTTGACTGGTGCCTGCGACAAGCCGGGCACGCCGTCCATCGCGATCGGCACGCGCACGCCGTGCCAGTGGATGGTCGTGGGTTCGGCCAGCTCGTTGGTGAAGTGCACGATCAGCCGGTTGCCCACCTGGGCGCGGATGAGCGGACCCGGGATGCTGCCGTTGTAGGTCCACGCGCGCACGCGCCGGCCGGGCGCCACCTCCACCTCGGCCAACTTCGCCGTGATCGTCACTTCGACGATGCCTGGATCGGGATTCGTGTCGGGCACCTCGGCGAGGCGAGCGCCGGCATCCCATCCTGCAGGAGCGTAGCCGGCCGGGGCCTGCGCGGCGGCAGCTGGCAGCGCCGCCAACCAGGACAGGGCCAGAAGGGCCGCAGCCAGAAGCAGCAGACGTTGCCAGGGCGAATGACAGGAACAGAACATGAAAACTCCCCAAGTCGCGAGTCGTCTGCACCGGCCGTCCGACGCTCTGGACAAATCAGTAACTGAGTCGCAGCACCAATGCTCCGTACGTCCTGCCGGCAACGGGCACAAGTGTGACGCGTGAACTGCCAAACACAGTGTCGCGGTGTTCGCGCATCCGGTCGATCAGCATGCCAATTGCCCCAGCGGCGAGGCCAGGCAGGAGAGAGCAACGGATCAAGTCGCTGCATTGCAGTTGCCGATCTCGCAATCTTAGAGAGCCTATTGCAAAGCTGATCGCTGTGCCGTCCCAGAGGCTGTCTCCAACCCTGTCTATTCGACGAACCTCAGGCGGAGTGAGATCTCTGCCATTCACGCCAATCGTCCCGGGCGATACCACTGCGACTTTGCCTTCGACGGTCTCGCCCGAGACCAACGTGACCTGAACGCGGTCGCCCACTGACAGCCGAACATCGCTAAAGCTTGTCTGCGCTTGTGCAGCGCCCATCCCGATGAGCCAGGCACACACGACGGCAGTAAGGGTCGATGCGAACTCTTGGGCTGTCAACGCTGAGCCTCCACGGATGTCCGACTGTTGGATAGACAGCTCTTGCGACACGATACGGCAGTGTAGTCCGCCTCAGGAGCGTCTGGCCGGGGCTCGCGGGATCATCCGGTGCCACTAGATTTGCGGAGAAAGTTCGTGGTGCGATGGGTGGCGGTGGCCGTCCAGGGATCGTCGGGCCAGGGGTGCCTCGGGTAGCGTCCGCGCAGCTCCTTGCGGACTTCTGGGTAGGTGCGCTGCCAAAAACTCCGCAGGTCGCGCGTGGTCTGCACCGGCCGTCCGTTGGGCGCGAGCAGGCTGAAAGTCACTGGCACGGCGTGCGGTCCGAGCGTGGGCGTGTCGGCCAGGCCGAAGAGCTCTTGCAGCTTCACCGAGGCGGTAACCGTGCCGTCGTCGGCGTAGGTGAGGGGCGCCGAGCGTCCGCTCGGCACCGGCAGGCTCGCCGGGGCGTGCGTGTCGAGCCGGCGCCGCACGTCGAAGGGCAGATGCGCACCGAGGTTGATGGCGTCGAGACTGGCGGCGGAGGCGGCAGCGTCACGCACGAGCGCTGGCAGGTCCACCTCCAGACGCGCGAAGCGAAGACGGCGGAGCAGTTCGGCGTCGGTGACGCCGGGCACGCGCGCGAGCCAGGCGTCGGCCAGCAAGCCCGCCGCCACGTCGGGTTCCGCGGCCACCGGCGTGCTGGTCAGGGTGATGGCATCGTAGCGCGCCACGCGCGCTGCCCTCACGCGTCCCGATGCGGCATCGAGGCGGTGTTCCACGACCACGTGCGTGGGCGTGATCCACTCGGGCTCGACCCGGCTGGCCATGTGGATGCGCGCCTCGGTCACTCCGTCGCGTGCGGCCGCCGTCACATCCAGTGCCACCAGGAACTCGCCGTCGCGCACGCCCGACTCACGGCCCAGTGCCGCACCGTGTCCCGAGGCGAGCAGCACCGTGCCGGCCGTGCCGGAGCGACGCCGGCCCAGGCGATCGGCGTAGCCGGCAAAGAGCGCGCGGCGCAGCGTCTCTTCCGAGGTTTCTTCCGGGGTTTCTTCCGGGGTCTCTTCCGGCGTGACCTCCGGGGTGGCGTTCGGCGTGTGCTTCGAGGCCGGCCTCGATGTCTGCCGCGTCGTGGCTGGAGTTGCCGGGCCGAGGCCGCGCGTCAGTCTGTTCAGCTCGTCGGCCAGGCGCCGCACGTGCGGCAGTTGTTGCGCGAAGCGGTCGAGGTCGCCGAGCAGGTCGCAGTCGGTGGTGGCAGGAGTAGAGGGCGTGGCCCCGCCCTGTGGCCGCGCACCGCGCCGGCCTTCGGCCAGCAGCGCGCACGCCGCCGCCACGTGCGACGCTCCGCCACCCTCGACGAGCATGCGCGCCAGCCGCACGTGCACCGGCATCCGCTGCAGGCGCCGTCCCAACTCGGTGATGGCCACGGCGTCGTCGGTGCCGGACACCGCGCCCAGACGGCGCAACAGGTCGAGCGCGGCCGCCACGGCGTCGGGCGGCGGTGCCTCGAACCACTCGAACGCGTGCGGACGCGCGCCCCACGCCAGCACGTCGAGCACGGGGCCGGCCAGATCGACGCGGCTGATGTCGGGCTCGCGCGACGGCCGCAGCCGATCGTGCGCGTCCCACAGACGGCGCACCACGCCGGGGCCAAGCCGCGCGGCGCGACCCGCGCGCTGATCGGCCGAGTCGAGCGTGACCCGCTCGGTGACCAGCGCATCGAGGCCCCGGTCGGCGTCGTAGCGCGCCACCTTCACGAGCCCGGTATCGACCACGGCCGACACGCCAGGCACGGTGAGCGAGGTCTCGGCGAGGTTCGTGGCGAGGATCACACGCCGGGCCGACGAGGCGCGCACGGCGGAATTCTGCGCTGCGCCGTCGAGCGATCCGTGTAGCGGCACGGTCTCTACGGCCGGCGGCAGGCGCGAGGTCAGATCCTGGCGTGCGCGCTCGATCTCGCGGCTGCCAGGCAGGAAACACAAGATCTGCCCGGGCGTGCGCGGCAACACCTCCGCCACGGCCTGCGCCACGCTCTCGCCCGGGGCGTAGTCCACCTGCAGCGGATGAAGGGTGCCGGGCACGTGCAGCACCGGCGCGTCGTTGAGGTAGCGAGCGACCGGCGTCGCATCGAGCGTGGCCGACATCACCAGGATGTGCAGGTCGTCGCGCGCCAGCCAGGCCTGGCGGGCGAGCGCGAGCCCCAGGTCCAGGTGGATACTGCGCTCGTGGAACTCGTCGAGCACCAGGGTGGTGACGTCGGACAGCAGCGGATCCTGCTGAAGGCGCGCCGTCAGGATGCCCTCGGTGACGACCAGCAGCCGCGTGTCGCGCGTGAACGCGCGCTCGAAGCGGATGTGCCAGCCGACCTCTCGTCCGATGGCCCAGCCGCGCTCCTCGGCGATGCGCGCGGCCACGGCCCGCACGGCCACCCGGCGCGGCTGCAGCACCATCACGCGGCCGCGATCGACCAGCGCCGGCGGCACGCGCGTGGTCTTGCCCGCGCCTGGCGCGGCAGTGAGCACGGCGGCGCGGTGACGTTCCAGATGGGCGCGGATGGCCTCGACGTGCGCGTCAATGGGCAGGGGGTCGATCACCCCTTCACCGTCCAGCCCTTCTTCTGCAGCACCGCACGAATCCGCGCCACCTGGTCGCCCTGGATCTCTACGGTGTTCTCGGCCACGGCACCGCCGACGCCGCACGTGCGTTTCAACTCGCCGGCCAGGTCCTTCAAGAACGCCTCGTTGCGCGGAAGGTCGTACACGACCGTGACGGTCTTGCCGCCGCGGCCCTTCTTCTCGAGCCGCACCCTGGCGACGACCCGCGCCGGTACGGGTTCCTCGCGGGCAAATTGGCTCGAGCACTTGCAGGTGTCCGTTGGCCAGCCGCAGGTGGGGCACAGCCGGCCAGCGCCGGTGGAGTAGACAGGGCGGGAGTTGTCGCGGCTCACCGGCGCGATCCTATCCCCTCTCGTCGCCACACCACGCGCGCGATCAACTCGGCACCGGCCCACGCCAGGCCGGCGGCGGCGAACACCACGGCCCAGAGCGTGCCCGGCAAGACGCCTCACCCAGGAGACGCGACGTGGCGGGCAGCCAGGCCGCGGCCAGCTGGATGGCCACGCCGAACACCGCCGCGGCATGGAGGTAAGGATTCGGCGAGGGATGAGCCCAGGTGTGCCTGGACGGATGACCGTCGCTCCTGCCACAGCCCGAGCCCGGCGTTGAACAGCAGGATCACGGCGATGGCCATCGCCTCGACTGGTCTCACGTGCCAGAGGCCGCAGGCCTCTGCAACTAGCGCGGCTCGAAGCGGTCCATCTGGCGGTACGGCACTTCCGTGAAGGGCGGCAACCCGGCGGCGTCGATGATATGCCGAAGCCCGTCGCGGTCGTGGAACTCGCGCCGGTCGCGGTCGATGACGACCGTGTTCGGATTGAGCGGCGCCAGGCGCCGGAACTCCTCGTCGATGATGCGGAAGCGACGCACCATCTCTTCGGCGCTCTCGTACGGACGATTGCGGAGCCGGATGTGCTTCTCGATCGTGTCGGTGCTCGACGTGAGCACGATCACGCGGTCGGGCTGCCACCCGTCGCCCATCGCCAGCACCCGGCGCAACTCGTCGTGGCACGCCGCGGGGTACTCGGGAATGTGTGCTTCAAGGGTGATGCGAGCACCTTCGAAGAAGATCACCTTGTCTGGCCCGTCGTGGGTGGCCGCGTCCCGGTAATTGGCGTCGTAGAGGGCGCCGAAATACGCCGTGACGCCCACCGGATTACGGCCGGCCGCGATGTCTTGCAGCACGCGCGGGTGCCACACGCCCTGTTCGCCTTCGCCGTACGAGCCGTTGTGGTACAGGTCGCCCAACTGGCGCACGAGCGTGCTCTTGCCGATGCCAGGGCCTCCGACGATCGCGACCTTCATGTCCGTGCCTCTCGACGGAGCGCGCGACGCTACCTGGCGCCGGCCGACAGGTGATCCAGGAAGTAGGTGGCGATCTTTCGGTAGATGTGGACCGACGTGCCTGGACCCTCGGAAATGGCGTGCGTGCGGTTGGGATAGATCATCATGTCGAAGGGTTTACCCAGCTCAATCAGCCGGTTCACCAGCCGCTCGGTGCCCTGCACGTGCACGTTGTCATCGCCCGACCCGTGAATGACGAGCAGGTCGCCCTCGAGACCCTCGGCGAAATGGATCGGCGAGCCCAGCTTGTAGCCGGCGGCGTTCGCGGCTGGGAGACCCATGTAGCGTTCCTGGTAAATCGTGTCGTACAGGGTCTGGTCGGGCACGGGCGCCACCGAGACGCCGGTCTTGTAGACGTCGGGAAAGCGGAACATGGCATTGAGCGTGTTGGACCCGCCACCGCTCCAGCCCCACACGCCGACGCGCGCGGGGTCGAGAAACGCATGGCGCGCCAAGAGCGCACGCACCGCAGCGGCCTGTTCCCGCGACGAGAGATCACCGACCGTGCCATAGACGGCCTTACGCCACGGCGCGCCCTTGGGTGCAGGGGTGCCGCGGTTGTCCATGCTCACGACGACGTAGCCGGCTTCTGCCAGCGCCCGGTGGAACAGCGCCTCGCGGCCATGCCACTGGTCGGTGGCCGTGACGGCCGCCGGCTCGCCGTAGACAAACGTAATGAGCGGGTAGCGACGTGACGGGTCGAAGTGCGACGGCTTCAGCATCCAGCCATCGAGCGTCACGCCGTCGCCGGCCGCCACGGTGAAGAACTCCACGGGCCGCGCCAGTGCCGGCTCGAGCGTCTTACGCAATGCGGTGGTGTCAGTGAGCGTGCGCAGCACCCGGTGGCTGGGCAGCTCCACCACATCGGTGACGGACGGCACATCGAAGCGTGAGTAGGTGTGGAAGGCCAGGCGTCCGCCCGGCGCCAGCCGGTAGCTGTGCGTGCCAGGCTGCGAGGCGGGCGTGACGCGTTCCGGCGTGCCCTGGCCGTTCAGTCGAGACCGATACAGGTAGCGGGTGGTGGCGCTCTCAGGCGACGCGATGAAGTACACCCACTCTTCGGCCGCATCGACGCCGGAGATCTGCAGGATGTCGGCCCGCATGGGCGTGGCCAGCGTGGTGGTCGTGGCGTCGGCTGTGGCGCGATAGATGTGGCGCCAGCCGTCGCGCTCGCTGATCCACAGGAACGCGCGGCCCCGGTCCACCCAGCGCACCTGGTCGACTACGTCGAGCCACGTCTCGGAGCGATCGCGGAACGTGCGCGCGACCTGGCCAGACGAGGCGTTGGCACTCAGCAGGTCCTGCTGATTCTGCAGACGGTTCAACTGCTGGATGGCGAGCGTGTCGGCGTCGCGCCACTCGAGCCGCGCCAGGTAGCTGTCGCGCGGGTCGCCGGGTGTCTGCATCCAGCGCGTGTCGCCGCCACTGGCACTGACCACGCCAATGCGGGCCGAGGCGTTGGTCGTGCCGGGCTTGGGATACGGAATGCGCGTGGCGACGGGGTACACCGTGTCGGTGTTGTTGAGCAGTGTGAACGTGCCTACCCCCGACGTGTCGAACTGCCAGTAGGCGATGCGCCGGCCGTCGGGACTCCAGCGGAAGCCGTCGCGCACGCCGAGCTCTTCTTCGTAGACCCAGTCGGACGTGCCGTTGATGATCGTGTCGGAGCCACTCGAGGTGAGCGGCGTGACGCGGCCATCGTCGATGCGCTCGACATAGAGATTGTTGCCGCGCACATAAGCTGCACGCGTGCCATCGGGCGAGAACTTCGCGAACATCAGCGACGAGGCAGGTGCCGACGCGCCCAGCTGACGCAGCCGTCCCGACTGCAGGTCGAGCACCCAGTAGTCGCCGCGGGTGTTCTGGCGCCACACCTTCGCCGTGTTCGTGAACACCAGCAGGCGCGCACCGTCGTCCGACCACGCGTAGTCGCTGATGCCGAGGGCGGTCTGGCGGCCCTGAGGAATCAGGCGCGAGCCCGGCACGAGCACGGTGCGATTTCCGGTGGCGGCGTCGTAGCGCACGAGGTCACTGGCGCCAGCGGTCGAGGGCTCGACGGTGGAATAGCCAGAGCCATCGGGCAGCCAACGCGCAGGACCGAACGCCGGGGGATCGTAGACCCCGGCCTGGAAGATGCGGCCGAGCTCGGCATTGAGACCAGCCCGGTCGAGCCCTACGGCTGGAGCAACGGCCTGCGCCTCGGCCAGGGTGGCGGCTGCCACGAGGCCGGCGGCGAGGGTGAACGCGGACCAGGAGGGGGAGGCCGTCATGATGCCGGGGCTACCTCGACGTGCTGCGGTCGACCGGTTCGAGACGCACAACCGGCGTGGGCTTGCCGTCGCGGTCTTCGGTGACCAGGTAGAGGAAGCCGTCGAGGCCTTGCCGAATATCGCGGATGCGGCCAAGGCCAGGCAGGATGGTCTCGCGCGACAGCACCTTCTCGCCGGCGAGGGTGACGCGGCCGAGCTGTTCCCCGGCCATGCCAGCGATGAAGAGCTGGCCCTTCCACTGCGGGAAGCGGTCGCCCGTGTAGAAGGTGGCGCCCGAGATGCCGATCGACGGCACCCAGATGTGCAGCGGCTGCTCCATGCCCTCGCGGTGCGTGCCGGCGTGGATGGCCTTGCCGGTCGTGTAGTTCACACCGTACCCGATCACCGGCCAGCCGTAGTTCTTGCCGGCGCGATCGAGGTTGAGTTCGTCGCCGCCCTGCGGGCCGTGCTCGTTGGTCCACACGTTGCCGGTGGCCGGATCGATCGCAATGCCCTGCACGTTCCTGTGGCCGTAGCTCCAGATCTCCGGCTTCGCGCCGGCGCGGCTCACAAACGGGTTGTCGGCCGGCACGGTGCCGTCGTCGTTCAGGCGCACCACCTTGCCGTGGTGGTTCGTGAGGTCCTGCGCCGGATGGGCTTCGAGGTTGCCCTCGGGCGGCACCTGGCGATCGCCCAGCGTGAGGAACAGGTGGCCCTTGCCGTCGAACGCAATCTTGCCGCCGAAGTGGCCGCGCCCGGTCGACACCGATTCAAAGAGCTGCGTCACGCCGGTGAGGGCGTCGTTCTCGAACCTTGCGCGCACCAGCGCCGTGGTGTTGCCCGTGCCGTTGGGCCGGCGCTTGGCGAAGGTCAGGTAGACGAACCGGTTGGTGGCGAAGCTCGGGTGGAGTGCCACCTCGAGCAGCCCGCCCTGGTTCTCGTACGCCACCTCGGGCACGCCAGCCACCGGCGTGGGCAGGAGCTTCCCGCCGCGCACGATGCGCAGCCGGCCGGGCCGCTCGGTGATGAGCAGGTCGCCGCCTGGCAGAAACGCGACCGCCCACGGTTGGACGAGCCCTTCGGCCACGGTGACGACGCGGAAGTCATGCAGGGCCGATCGCATCACGGATTGGGCCGAGACCGGGGCGCTGCCCATCAGTACCAGGGTTCCCACGACCAGCAGATTGAGCATTCGAGCCATCATCGATGTCCTCACGTCCCCACCTAGCTCCGCTGCTTCCGATACGAATTCTTGACGGCGATCTTTCCGCCGGCGAGTGTGAAGACGTCGCAGCCGTTGACCTCGACCCTGGCGCCGTCCTTGCTTGTGCCAGTAAAGGTCCACTCCGACACGGCGCGGTCGCCGGCCACGAAGTGCCTGGGGTGGTTCCAACGGGCGTCGGCATAGGTCGCGAAGACGGCGGCGTAGGCCGCGCGCACGGCGGCAGTCCCCACATGCCGCGTGCCGGCCACGTTCGTACCGGCAGAGGCCTCAAACACGCAGTCGGCCGCCATGCAGGCCATCAGCCCGTCCACGTCGTGGCGGTTCCACGCGGCGGCGAACTCGTCGAGCATCTTCAGGATGGGCGCGTCGGCGGCGTGGGCCCGTCCGGGCGCGGCGGTCAGCAGCACACTGGCGGCTGCCAGGGCAGTTCGTCGGTTCATGTCTCCTCCAATGGCTGCGCAGGGGCCACGCGCGGGGCCGGCTGATCTTACCTGCGGAAGGGGACTGGGTGTCATGAATCATCGGCGCTCAGCGGTGTTCCGGGACGGGGCGTGTTGGCGCGCGCGCCTCGTATGACGCCCGTCATATGCGGGGCTGCGGGCCGATGGCAGTGTCTGAAGCACTGCGATTCGCAGCAAGGAGGTCTCGTATGACCCGACAAGTGCTCGCCGCGTTCGTGATCCTGGCGTTCTCTACGGTGGTGGCGCACGCTCAGCCCAAAATCGAGAAAGTGCCAATCAAGCCGACGCCGGCCTATGACGGCGCCGCGATGTTCAACTCGTACTGCGCCACCTGCCACGGGCTGGATGCCCAAGGGGGTGGACCGGCGGCGAAGGCACTCGCCAAGGCGCCGGCCGATCTCACGCGCATCAGCGCGCGCAACGGCGGCCAGTTTCCCGAGACCCGGGTCAAACGGTACATTCAGGGACTCGACGAAGTGGCGGCGCACGGCTCGCGCGACATGCCGATGTGGGGCGAGCTGTTCCGCTCCCTCGACCAGAACACGGCGTTGATCAGGGTGCAGGCGCTCTCTGACTTCCTCAAGAAGGCCCAGAAATAGGCGTCACGCGACGCGCGGGCGCGGTGTGATTGATTGCCTCGCCTGCGCGTGCTACGGTCCGGCCATGACACGTCGCGAGTGGATGGCGCTGGCGTACGGCTGGACGTCGTCGGCCGCCGTCCTCGTCGGTCAGCACGGCGGTCGCCGGATGCCGTCGCCGGCGGCAGACCTGCCAATTGTGGGCGATGCCGACATCACGCTTCGCATCGGCGCGGTGAACCTCGAGATCGGGCCGCGGCGCGTGGTCAGGACGCTGGCCTACAACGGGGCGGTGCCCGGGCCGCTGCTGCGTGCGCGGCGAGGCCGGCCTTTGACCGTCGATGTCTGGAACGACTCGCCCGAGCACGACATCGTTCACTGGCACGGCCTGCACATCCCGCCCGAGGTGGACGGCGTCTACGAAGAGGGCACGCCCGGCGTGCCGCCCAATGGCGGCCGTCGCCGCTACGTGTTCACGCCCGAACCTGCCGGCACGCGCTGGTACCACAGCCACAACCCGGCCGGGCGCGACCTCAAGAAGAGCACCTACTCCGGCCAGTTCGGCATGCTCGTCGTGGACGACGGCGCCGACCCCGGCGCCTACGACCAGGAGGTGCCGCTGCTCTTGCACGAGTGGGAGCCGTTCTTCAGGCGCAACGGCCCGCTCGATGTGGAGTTCAAGGCCTTTTCGATCAACGGGAAGATGCTCGGCGCCGCCGAGCCGATTCGCGTGAGGGCCGGGCAGCGCGTGCTGTTCCGGATCGTGAATGCCAGCGCCACCCTGGCGCACGAGCTGGCGCTGCCGGGGCATCAGTTCCGCGTCGTCGCCCTCGACGGCAATCCCGCCCCGACGCCGCTGGCGGTGCCCATTGTGGCACTGGCCCCAGGCGAGCGCGTGGATGCGATTGTGGAAATGAACCGGCCCGGCGTGTGGGTCTGCGGGGGACTGAAGCCGGCCGAGCGCGCGGCCGGGCTCGGCATCGTCGTCGAGTACGCCGGCGCGACCGGTCCGCCGCAGTGGATCCGGCGCCGCGCCCCTGGGACTACACCCTCTTCGGCGCGACCCGCGAGGCGCGGCCCGAGCCCGATGGGCACCTCACGCTGGCGTTTCGCGCCACCGGCGATGGGCACCACTGGACAATCAACGGCAAGCGGTACCCGAAGACCGATCCGATCGTGGTGCGGGCGGGCCGTCGCTACCGCTGGCGGCTCGACAACCAGAGCGCCGACCCCCATCCGGTGCACCTGCACCGGCACACCTTCGAGTTGGTGGAGGTCGCGGGCCGGCCCACGTCAGGCGTGTGGAAGGACGTGGTGGTCGTGCCTGCGTGGAAGCAGGTGGAGATCGAGGTGACGGCCGACCAGCCGGGTCTGGCGCTCTTCCATTGCCATCAGCAGTTCCACATGGACATGGGCTTCATGGCGATGATGCAGTACGAGGCCTGACCGCCGTCACTCCATGGGGACGTTGGTGGCGTGCAGGTGCACGATGCGCCAGGTCGCGCCGCGCTTGGCCATCACGACGGTACGGCGCGCCAGGCGTTCGGCGTTGCGCAGATGGAACGTGGCCACCGCGGCGTCGACGCCGAGCACCTCGACGTGCAGGTCTTCGGGTGCGAGGCGCTGAAAGGGCGGGCCGCTCGGCACGGCCTTCCGGATCTGGGCGAAGACGTCGGTGAAGCGCGCCTCGAACGCGGCCCGGGCGTCGCTGCGATCGGGCGGTGTGGGCGAGGGGAAGAACACCGTGGCGGCGTCGTCGAAGCACAGACGAAAGCGGTCCCAGTCGAGGTTCTCGAAGGCGGCCAGGAAGAGAGCCAGCGCCGCCCGTACCTCGGTCTCGGCGTCGATCGGCGTGGTCGTGGCGAGCCCGTGGCCGCCGACGGGCATCGTGACGGTGCTGCTGCCGAAGGCGGCGATGAGCGGCCGGCCCTTGGCAATCGCCTCTCGCACCGACGGCAGCGAGAGCGACGCCGTGTGACTGGCGGCACTGTCCCACACCTCGGTGATCCAGATGGCGTCGGGATCCGCGCCGTCTCGCGCCACCACGTAGCTGAGACAGCCGGGCATGCCCGACACGCCGCCGAGCAGGATGGCGATGAGGTCGTCGCGGCGTCCGGCCGCCGCCGTCATCCTGCCGATCAGGCCGTACCAGCCGTCGGCCTGTCCAAACGCGCTGAGTGCTCCGGCGCCGGAACTCATGAGCAGGCTTCCTGCCGCGAGCAGGTCACGCCGGGTGAGGTGCATGCGCCATGGTAGCGCGAGCATGGGCGCGGGCGGCGGGTCTGGACCCGCACGACCGATGCCGACGCGGTGTCGGTGGCAGTGACGAGTTCGGCGGCGAGAGAAGCGAGAAGGCGGCTGGAGCGCCAGACGCGGGGCCGGGGTCCGGACTTGCCCGCGTCCCGCGATAGAATCCCGGCATGTGGCGAGTAGTGGCGGGCGGCGTGTGTGCGGCGGCGGTGGTACTGTCGGGCACGCCGTACGGCGTGCGCGCGGCCGATCGCGCGGTGGTGTGGCTGCTGGCCGGCGAACGCAACTTCGAGCGCGACCTCAACCGCGAGGCGGCGCGCGGCTTCCGGCTGGCCGCCATCAGCGACGGGCTGCCGTGCACCGTGGCGGCGCTGCAGACGGCGGATCCTGCCGGTGCGCCGGTGGCGTATCGCGTGGTGCCCGAACGTGAACTGGCGGCGGCATTGCCGGAACTCGTGGCGCAGGGGCTCGTGCCCACGGCCACCGCCCGGATGGCGGGTACGCGGCACCAGGTGGTGTTCGAACGCACGACGGCCACGCGGGCCCAGGAGTGGAGGGTCATCGAAGTCGAGAAGCTCGAGGATCTCGACGGTGAGCTCGCGGCCGCCGCGGGTGACGGCTTTCAGGTGAAGTTGGCGGTGCGCCCGCCGTTCCGCAGTTGGCCGGGTTTGTCCGAGAAGGGCCTGGTGCTGGCCATGAAGGTGCCCGGTACCGGGGTGCGGCAGTCGCGCGTGCTGATCGGCACCAAGCGCGACCTGAAAGACGTGGCGGCTCCATTGGCGGCGGCAACTGGCGAAGGCTGGACACTCGACGGGCTGTTGACCAGTGCTCGCGACGGCGGCCGCGAGGGCCGGCGAGAGCGCGTGGTGCTGATGTTATCGCGCGGCAGCGACACCACGTCGGGCGCTGCCGTGGGCATCGAACGACACACCTCGTTCGGGCTCTTCGGCAAGGGCGCCCTGGCCGGTGCCGGTTTGTTCTGGAACGACTACCTGACGGCGTGGGTGCCGAACGACCGGCGACAGAACTGGGCGTCGCCGCTTCAGCTCTCGGCGCTCGAGGCGTCGTGCGCAGGCATCGAGTTCAAGCTGCGCTTCGACGGCATGAACGACCAGGCTTGGAACATCGTGGCGCTGCTGGCGAAGCCGCGCGAGCCCGGCGGCTACGAGCTAGTCGTGGTCACCGAACAGCGCTTCGGGTTTTAGAGCGGAGGCCGTTCCGACAGCGCCTTGAACGGCGTCTTGAGCACGCCGATCCCGTCGACCTCGATCTCCACGACGTCGCCTGGCTTCATGAACGTCTGGCGCTAAATGCCGGTGCCAGAGGGCGTGCCCGTACGGATGACGTCGCCGGGATAGAGCGTCATGCGCGAGGTGATGAAGGCGATGAGGTGCGCCTCGCTCCAGATGAGGTCGCTCGTGCGCGCGTCCTGCACGAGCCGGCCGTTCACCTTGGTGGTGATGCGCAGGTCGCTCGGCAGCTTCGGCATGAACTCCTTGGGCACGATCACGGGACCGAACGGCGCACCGCGATCGATGCTCTTGCCGTCGAACCAGTTCGTGCCGGGGAACATCGTGACCTCGCGCAGCTTCTCGCTGCCCCGGTCGCTCAGGTCGTGCATGATGCTGTAGCCGAACACGTAGTCGAGCGCGCGTTCGCGCGGGACGCGGTAGGCCGGACGTGGCCCCATGATGATGGCCATCTCGCCTTCGTAGTCGGTGCGCCCGCGGCCGTCCACGATGTAGAAGGGCTCGCCCGGGTCGATGATGCACGAGCGCGGCGACTTGGCGAACATGATCGGCGCGTCGCGATCGGGCACGATGCGTGCGGCGGCTGACGCGTCGAAGCCCCCAGGCGCGGGCGGGCGCGCAGCGGCCCCGCCCGTCGGTGGCGGCGCTGGCGCCGCCTGGCCGGCACCGGCCACGCCCATGCCTTCGGCGTGCGCCTTGTAGTTGGCCGAGGCGGCGATCAGGTTCCACGGGTACTTGATCGGCGCCTTCACCTTCACGCTGGTGACGTCGAAGGCAAACGGCCGGGGTGTCGCGGCAGTCGCCGCGAAGTAGTTGGCGATCTGGTAGAGGCGCGGCGACACCGTGGTGTACTGCTCGATGAGCGTCTTCATGTCGCCCGGCATGGTCATGGCCGGCAGCTTCGCCTGTGCCGACACGAACCGGTTCGCGCCGTCGATGTCGAGCACGCGCGCCCCAAGTACCAGGCCGACGTGATCGGCGCCGCCCGTCTCGAACGTCATCAGCTTGAACGGCGTGTCGGGCGTGCTCTTGGGGGCGCCCTGCGCCGCTGGCGCCGCCTGAAAACGCCAGGGCCGCGACGAGCGCTGCCGCCGTGCCGAATCCGAACGTCACCGCCGTGCGGCGTCGTGTCATGGTCGTCGTCTCCCTGTCGTGCGTCGTGCAGTGATTCAGCAACGACTCGGCACGGCGTCACGTGCTCGAGGATGCGCTCCGCGGGAGCGGTCCAGGTCGCCTGGACGGCGTGCTGACCGTGGTTGTCAGGATACGCGCGAATCGCGTCGATCAGGTCGCGCACGCCCAGAAAGGCACCGCGGCGGAATGCGATCGCCCTCTCGGGCGGATTCACATGCAGTCCCCCGACGTCCGTGAGTGTCTCCGCGATTTGGCGCTCCAGCGTCACGCGGTGCTTGTTGCTGATCGCCACGGCCGGCACTCGACTCACGCCGTGTGTGCAGGAACTGCCACGCCCGTCGCGTTCGCCGTACGCCGAGGGCGCCACGGCGAATCGGCAAGTGCCGGAAAACGCCGGACGCTGACGCGCGGCAGCCACCGGCACGCGATTCGCCCCCCGCCGACGCGGTGGCTTTGGCGACGGTCGACTACGCCCCGCGCGACCCCGCGGCGGACGTGCTGCATCGTGTCGTGCGCGAGCACCTGCAGACGTTTCTCGCCGAGGCGGCGCACCGGCGCGACGGCGAGGGCGTGCCGCGCTTTGTCGAGGACGAGTTCCAGGCCTTCCTGGCGTGCGGTTTCTTCCCACCCCACCACGCACAGTCCGCGTGGCGGGGGCCCCGGGCTCGCTGGCGGGTTCGCCCGGTTCCGGTGCGGTGCGTGCCGTGCCGAGCGTCTGGTCGCGTTCTCGTGTTGTCTGCAGACAGACACTATCAAGAGTTGGGTGCCCGAGCCTGTCAAATGACGGGCTCTGGCCACGGATCGACTCCTGATATCTGCTTGCCAGACAGCCAGGCGATGAGTCGGTCTTCCACCTGGAAGCCCCCTCGACGGAGATCCGGGGGCAGGGCGGCCTCGATGAGATTTAGTTGTTCCGTCGGATCCGCTCGGAGGTAGATTTCGGTGGACTTCAGACTCGAATGTCCCAGCCAGAGCGCGACCTTCCGGATGTCCCGCGTCGCCTGGAGGGTGTTGATCGCACAGGTGTGACGCAGCACATGAGGGGAGATCTGTTTGTCCGCCAACCCCGGACTCTGTCGTCTGGCTGCGTGCCCGTGTTTCTTGACAATGTACGTGACCCCCGAGCACGTCAGGGTCGCACCGCGGCCGTTCAAGAAGAGTTCGGGGACGCGGGCCTCACCACGGACGGCCAACCACGCGCGCAGCGCGCGCGTCGCTTCCTTCCAGAGCGGGAGGCGCCGTTGTGTTCGCCCCTTCCCCCGGACGAGGATGCTGGGATACGGCCCGTCGAGTTCCATGTCGTCGAGGCGGAGCCCGACCAG
>JANORI010000202.1:0-10980 GCA_031415235.1 Acidobacteriota bacterium
TTGTCCTCGTGCAGCAGCACCTCGTCGCCGGCCTCGAGATCCAGGCCGTTTGACACCATGTTGTTCGACTCGCTCGTATTGCGCGTGATGATGACGTCTTCTGGCGTCACGCGCAGGAAGTCGGCCAGGGCCACGCGGGTCTTCTCTTTCTCGGGCATGAGCCTGGCGCGGTTGGTCGGCGAGGGGTCCACGTCCACGCTCTTCGATTCGCGCATCAGGCACTCGGCCGCCAGCCGCGACGCGGGGCAGAGATTCGCCGCATTCATCACGGCGAGATCCGGCGGCATCACGAACTGGTCGCGCACGCTCTTCCAGAAGGGCTCGCCCGCGGAGGGGCCCGCCGGCAGGATGTCGCCCGCGGCGCCTGCAGCGCTCAGCTCGCGCTGGAAGGCCGGGTCGGCGAGCAGGGCGGCGGAGCCTCCCATGGCAAAGAGCTTCGCGAACGAACGGCGCGAGACATTGGCGGTCGTTGACATGGGTCTCCCTCCCGCCGAAGCCGTGGCCCGGCGAACGGCCGGAGTATAGCAGCGCGACGGGGCCAGAGTTCAGGCAAGATCCAGGACGGGAGGGCCCTGTGATTCGAGTTGAGCCCTTCAATCTGGCCGGCCACGGCCTTCGCCTGGAGCCGCCGACCCACGCCGCCGCAGGCGCCTCGGCCGCGTCACCGACTCAGCGGGGGAACCGGTAGATCGTGATCGCGCCGACGCGATGAGCCACCGGCAGATCCAGTGTGCGTTCGGTCACGAACACATCGAGGCCTTCGCGCGCCGCCAGCGCCGTGAGTGCCTCCAGCGTCATCTCGGCGAATCCCTGCGTCCATTCGATGCGGGTGGTCACGCGTTCTGCGGCGTCACGCGAGTACATGGCCATGGCCACGTCCTTCGTTTCTTCCAGGAACACGTCGCGTTCCGCGCCGATCCGCACGGCCGTGCCCAGTCTCCACGCATGGCCCGGATCGGCGAGCACGAATGTGCTCGTGGAAGTGCGATCGCGAATCCAGCGAAGCGCGGTCGTCCAATCGCCGTCGGGCAGGTCCACGGCAAGAGTCGGGCGGTCCGGACTTTCGATGAAACCCACGTACACCGCGCGCGACAGACTCACCGCCGCCAGCAGCGCGGCCGCGACGCGCGGCATCCAGGCTCGCCGGTCCGCGCGTGCCGGACGGTCCACCAGCCACCACACGAGGTACAACGTGGCGACGGTCTCCACCGGCCAGAACACTCGCGACGTTTGCAACTGCAGAGCAAGAGCCACGCCGCTCGCGATGAAGGGCAGTGATGCGAGGAAGCCACCAACGAGCGACAGGCAGCCAGCCAGCAGGCCGAACTCGCGTGGGCGCACAAGGCCGGCCCGGTGGCGCGCGATGCCGACCGCGACCAGGACGACAGGACCGAGCAGGTTGATGGCCCACGTATCGAACGCCCAGCGGGTGGGGAACACGTAGTCTTTCGTCCCTAGCAGCGCGAGCCAGGACGCGTCCATCATCGCGATGTCGACCACGCCCCCGGCCGCGCCTGCGACGAGCGCCGCACCGGCGGCCACGCCCACGCCAGTAGCGGGCCCGCGCGCCCGCGGCTCGCTGACGACGATGCCCACGCCAATGATGCCTACAAAAAGCGCGGCGGTGGTCGGATGCAGCGTGGCGCTGGCCACGGCCAGCCCGAGCGCCCACCACGGGCGTCCGCGCAGGAAGAGCGCCAGGCTGGCCAAGCCGATGCCGAAGACGAGCATGCGCGGATGGAAGTAACCCTCGAGCGTATTGGCGCCGGTCTTGGTAATCCGGTGACGCAGTGTGAGTGCGGTCAGCCACGCGGCGAGCGCCCATGGGGACGCGAGCATCTGCCGGCCGAGCGCGTAGGCACCCGCATAGAGCACGGCGAGCGTCGTCAGCTGCGCGGCGGCAAACCAGCTGGGCAGCGGGAACCCCGACGCGCGCACGAGCCATGCAAAGATCTCGTCCACGAGGAAGAACTTGCCCTGGGCGCCGAGCATCGCCCAGTCGCGCGGAAAGAGGGCGGGATGGAGCTGATGCAGGATCGCGGGAATGTAAAACGCCTGATCCGACGCGCCGTAGCGATACCCGCCCGCGTTGAGCGTGGCCAGCACCACGAAGGTGACCGCGCCGGACGCGACGACGGCGCGCGTGGGGACCACGGCGTCAGAAGGGTTGTTCGTCCGCACTCGGGCCGTAGATCGACGGCAGCGGCACGTCGAGCTGACGCAGGTACACGGTCAGCTGCCCGCGGTGGTGAATCAGATGATTCATCACGAACGTGCGCCAGCACGAGGCCTTGGGCATCGTGAAGAACTCCCGGGCGCCGCGGCGTAGCGTCCACGGCGCCATCAGTTGCTGGTCGGTCTTGCCCACGAGCGCGGACCGGGCGCCGGCCATCTTCTGTTCGAATACGTCGATGATGGCAGCGCGCGTCGCCGGCGGCACATAGCCCTCGGGCCGGACCATCAACTCCAGATCGACGGCGGCGGCGTTGAGCGTCTCTTGGCCCCACGAGCCGAGTTCGCTCAGGTGTGTGGCCAGCGTGCCGAGCGTCATGCTCTTGGGATGCGGCTGCCAGTCGAGCTTGTCGTCAGGGAGCCGATCGAGCAGCCGGCGCGTGGCCGCCACTTCGTGATCGAATTCGGGCAGCAGCGCATCGACGATGGCCATGGGCGACTCCGTGCGGCGAAGTGGAAACGCCCGCTATGCTATCACCATGGTTCCGGATGGCCCGGCTGAGGAGGTAACCGTGCGGTTGCGCGACGGCGCCCTCGTGATGCTGCGCGCGATCAGTCCCGACGACCAGCCGCTGATGGCGGTGTTCCACGCGGGCGTCTCGCCGCGCTCGGTGTATCAGCGCTATTTTCACTTGAGCACGCTCGAGCAGCGCGTCACCCACACCCGGCTCGCGCTGACCTGCCAGGTCGACCCCGCGCTGGGAAGGGCGATCGTCGGCGAGCACACGTCGCCCGGGGGCGTCCGGTCCGTCGTGGCGCTCGGCCGTCTCACACGTGCCGACCCGCCTGGGTCGGCCGAGATCGCCTTGCTGGTCGTGGATCGCTGGCATGGTCTGGGTCTGGGGACGGCGATGATGCACGCGCTGGTCGCGGCGGCGCGCAGCCTGGGCGTGCACCGGCTCTACGGCGACATGCTGGCCGACAACGATGCCATGCGCGCCGTGGTACGGCATGCCGGCTTCGTGATTCGCACCGTGCCCGGCGACGCGAAGGTGCTGCGCGCGGAACTCTCGCTCGCGTGACGCGCGGCGCCGACGGCGCCGGAGCGGGTCGCTAACGCCTCGGTGGCCTCGGCGCGCGGTGGGGCGCCGGCGTGGGCGGAGGCGTCGGAGGGGTAGACGGCGCGTCGGGGCCAAAGAGCGTCCGCGGGACCACATGTGAGCCCGCCCATTCGCGCAGTCGCTCCATTTCGCGCTCCCAGTTCGGGCCGAACTCCCGCTCGAACTCCTGTTCGACCTCACGTTCCACCTCGCGTCCGAGCCGCTCGAGCCCGACGGCGCCGCGCTTCTTGCCGCGTTCCTGCTCGCGGCTCCGCAGCGCGCTTTTGGCCACATGGATGTCGCCTTGGAACGACTGCAGTTCCACGCGCGCGCTGCCGCCACCCAGCGTGAAGTTGAAACGCTTGTTGCCGTCGCGGTTGCCCATGCCTTCCGGCAAGGTCACGGGGAAGTCGCTCGTGAAGTCGCCGCCGAACGTGCGTACGAACACCGTGGCATTGGCCTGCGCGCCCAGGCTGACGCGAATGTCGCCGTTGTGCGTGGTGATGCGGTAGGTGCCGCGGTCGGCCGTCGGTCCCTCGAACCGCACATCCCCGTTCACGGTCGACACCTCAAGGCTCGAGGCCTTGGAATTGGCGACGGCCACGTCGCCGTTCACCGTGTCGGCCACGACGTCGCCCGACACGCCGGCGATGGTGATCGAGTCATTGACTGTGGTGGCCTGCACCTTGCCCGAGGAGTCTTCCACGCGAATCTCGCCCTCGATCGAGCGCAGCGTCACGGCGCCCGACCCGCCCTTGAGCGTCACGTCGCCGCCCACGGTCTCCACGTTCACTTCTGCCGACGTGCCCTCGATGTTGGCGGCCAGGTAGGTGCCCGACAGATTCACCGGCATCCAGCGCGGCACCGTGATCGTGAAATCGACGAGACCGGCCGGGCCCCGCGCCGTGGTCCGCACGCGCACGCGTAGCGTGCTGTCGGCGGTCTGCAGGTCCAGGCGCTCCCGCAAACTGTGGCTCGCCTGCACCCGCACGGCGTCACGGTCCCAGGCGCGCACGGTCACCTCGCCGGCCTGATTCGACAACACCAGACGCGTGCCCTTGGCCACGTCCACCGTCTGGTCCGACTGCGGCGTCTGGGTTTTTGGCCCACCCGGACGCGCCTGCACGGGCGGTTGCGGCGAGGCGGGCGGCGTTGGCGGCTGCGGAACCCTTACTCCACCGACGCCACCGACGCCTCCGATCCCGCCCGGCTGGGACTGTGGCGCGGCCCGGTCGACGGTGGTGGTGCGCGCGACGGCGGGGGCGGCAGCGGAGGCCGCCATCAGTGCGGCGACAATCAGGGAGCGAGCGGACATGGGCGTCAGTCTCCTTCGGTGATGAGCGCGGCCTTGCGCAGCAGTTGCAGCTTGCGGCGGCGTGCGTCGGCCAGATGTGCGTTGAGCAGCGGGTTGGCCGGGTCGTTGGCCAGCGCCGCGCGGGCTTCGCGCGCGGCCTCGTCGATGATGCGCAGGTTGCGCTCGAGCACCAGCACGGTGCGCGGATTCAGGCGCTGGCGCTGGTCGCGGAGCACCCGCTCGAGATCGCTCACGGCCGCGTCGTATTGCGCGTCGGCAAAGCTCGCCGTCGCGATGCCGGCGTCGGGCGCGTCGAAGGGCTCCATCTGCGCCAGCACTGGCGCCGGCGACACGGACGGCGCGGGCGTGGCCGCGCGCTGGTAGACGAGCGCGCCGCCCAGGGCCGCTACCAGCGATGCGGCGAGCGCGAGCGCGGGCAGACCGAGCGAGAAACGGCGTTGGTACCAGGCGATGTGGGCCACCGTGGCGTGGGACGGCGCTCCGGTGGCCCTCGCCTGCGTGGCCTCGGATGGCGAGAGGCGCGCGGCGATCGCCGGCCACAGGTCGGCCGGCGGAGTGGCGGTGTCGGCGGCCCAGGCGCGGACCTGGTCGCGCAGGCGCGTCAGATCGGCCAGCACGCTCCGGCACTCGGCGCAGCCGGCGAGATGGTCGGCCAGGGCGCGGGCACCGGCGGCCTCGAGGTCGCCGTCGAGATACGCCGAGAGTGCGTCGGTAGGATGCGGGGTCATGCGCGAGCCTCCCGCGACAGATGACCGCGCAGCGTCATGCGCGCGCGGTGCAGTTGCGATTTCGAGGTGCCCACGGACACCCCGAGCAGGGTGCCTATTTCCTCGTGCGTGTAGCCTTCTACGTCGTGCAGCACGAAGACGGTCCGGGCGCCCGGGGGCAACCGGTTCACGGCCACGTGCAGGTCCATCCCGGCGTCCCAGCCGCGCGCCGCTTCGGTCGGTGCCGGCGTTCTGGTGATGGCGTCCTCGCCGTCGGCCAGGAAGCGGTCGCGTGCGGTGCCCAGGGCACGGAAACGCTCGACGATCACGTTCACCGCGAGACGGTGCAACCAGGTGGCGAGCGAGGCCTCGCCGCGAAAACTTCCGAGCTTCTGCCAGACCCTGACGAAGATGTCCTGGGCAAGTTCGTCGGCGCTGTCGGCGCCGGCCATGCGACGGGCGAGGGCAAGGATGCGAGGCACGTGGGTGTAGTAGAGGCGCTCGAAAGCCGCCGCGTCGCCCGCAACCGCGCGGGCGACATCGTCGGCCTCCGACTCGGGCCGGGAGTGAAGATGTGGGGTCACACCGCGGTCCAGGCGCTTCGGCTCCGTTACCCCGTTAGATGGCGGGACGTGCCGCAGGGTTGGAACCGGACTACTGACCGCTCTTTGGCCGCGAGAAGTCCACTTTCGGGACCTCTTTTGCCTCGGGCGGCGCCTCGAACAGCGGGTAGTCCTGGAAACGGAAGATGGCGTTGGTGACGTTGGCCGGGAACTGCCGCCGCGACGTGTTGTAGGCCTGCACCCTTTCGTTGTAGCGCATGCGTTCGGTGGCGATGCGGTTCTCGGTGCCCGCGAGTTCGTCGGTAAGCCGGGCGAAGATGCCGCTCGACTTCAGGTCCGGATAGTTTTCGACCACGACCAGCAGGCGCGACAGCGCGCTCGACTGCTCGTTGGCGGCCTGCATCGTCTCTTGCGGGGTGCGGGCGCCGGCCAGCTTGGACCGTGAGTCGGCAATGGCCTGGAACACATCGCGTTCCTGCTGGGCGAAGCCCTTGGTCGTTTCGACCAGATTGGGGATGAGGTCGCTCCGGCGCTTCAACTGGTTTTCCACCTGGGCCCATTGCGCCTTCACGGCCTCTTCCTGGCTGACGAAGGTGTTGTAGGAGCATCCGCTCGAGGCCGTCGCCATCACCAGCACCACTCCAGCCATCAGTACCTGTCGCATGATTCCTCCTCTGACGCCGTTGGCGCGGACCGTGCCCGCCGCACCTACCACGATGCTCCGCCCCCGCCGCCGCCACTGCGGCCGCCACCGAATCCGCCGAACCCACCCGACGATCCGCCCCACGACGATCCGCCGCCCCACGAGCCTCCATAGTAGCCTCCGCCCCAGGGACCCACGCCGCCGCGCCATGAGCGCTTCCGTCCACGCCCGCGCCGGTTGAGCAACGGCAGGATGATGAACAGGATGACGAAGAACAGCAGCACGACGGTCGGCGACAGGGGATCCCGCGTGCTGCGGGGCGCGTCCCGCACCTGCACGCCGTCCACGGCCACGTTGCGGTCCGCCGCGATCCGGGCGATCACGCGCGACGTGCCGGCCAGCAGTCCCGGACCGTATTCGCCCTGGCGAAAGTAGGGCGTCATGACCTCGCGGCTGGTCTCGCCGGCAAAGCCGTCGGTGATGGTCCCCTCGAGGTCGTAGCCCACCTCCATCCACACCTGGCGATCGTCGAGGGCCAAGAGCACGAGCAGGCCGTTGTCCTTGCCCTTCTCGCCAATGCCGCGCCCGGCGTTCTCGAACATCTTCGTCGCGTAGCTCCGCACGTCGGGCCAGGGCTGGAACGTCTTCACGGTGGCCACGACGACCACGTCGCCACTGGCAGCGCGCAGCGCGCGAATCACGCGGTCGAGCTCCTGCGCCGACGCGCGGTCGATCACCTGCGCGAAGTCGTTGACCGGCCCAGTGAGCGCGGGCGGGGGCTCCTGCGCCCCGAGCGGCGTCGCGAGGGCGATCCCGGTGAGCGCGAGGGCGAGGCCCACAGCGAGGCAACGGGCCGGGCGCGTTCGGGTCACCGGTCCGGCCATTGGTCGACGTGCCGCGCGAGGTGCTCGATGGCGGCCAGATAGGCGGGGAAGAGCCGGCCGGCATCGACACTGCTGCTGTCGGGGTCATGGGCGACGTGCAGCGCGTCGGAGACCACCCTGGCGTCGAGCTGCAGGCGGTCGGCGGCCCACGCTGCCAGCTGCGTACGATCGCGCGTCTGCCCGTCGAGGCGCGACAGCAGGTTCAACAGCGCGCGGAACTCGGCCACCGAATCCACCACCACCTGGGCCACCTCGCGGGGGGCACCGGCGGCTTCCATGTAGTCTTCCCGCACGTGCAGGAGCAGGCTGCGCACCTGGCTTTCGCACGCGCGCCTGAGGTCGCCGGTTGCGACCTGCATGCCGGCAAACGGGTCGTCGCCGAAGTGCGTGGCGTGGTTGGCGATGATCTCGCCAAACTCCACGGGGAACACGTCGAGCGACCGGGCGAACTCCTGACGCGTCAACAGCACGGGCGTAGCCGCGCCGCCGGACCGCCAGCGCTTGACACGCGCCGCGCACGAGGCCAGATCCGCCATGTCGAGCGACCGCACCAGCGCCAGGCTGGGCTGGGGGGACACTGACGGCGCGTAGGTCACGAAGGCTTCAAGGCGGACCCCGAAGATACCTTGCAGGTCCAGCAGCACGAGCGAGGCAACAGTCGAGGACGCAGCCGCCATCGCGCCAGTCTACACGGTCTGGCGCACGTGTCCTGACGGCGTCCTCGCCCTGGGACAGCGCGATCCACCGATAGAATGGAGGCGATGCGACTGCGCCAACTGAACATCGGCTGCTTTGGAGGCGGCACTGGCCTGCCCAGTCTGCTCGGCGGCCTCAAGAGCAACCCCTGGTTACGGCTGAACGCCATCGTCACGACCTTCGATAGCGGCGGCAGTTCCGGCCAGCTGCGCGACGAGCTGGGCGTCCTGCCGCCCGGCGACGTGTTGCGGTGCGCGCTGGCGCTCTCTCGTAACGAGGGCGAGGCGCGGCGGGTGCTGCTCTCGCGGCTGCCGACGCTCTTCGAGCACAAGAAGCTCGGCGGTCACACCGGCGGCAACCTGCTGCTGTCGATGATGGAGACGTACAGCGGGAATTTCCTGGCGGCCATCGATGGCCTGCGCGCGCTGCTGGGGTGCCAGGGGCGGGTGTGGCCGGTGAGCGTGGCGCGGGCGTCGCTCTGCGCGGAACACGCCGACGGCGTCATCACGCGCGGGGAAGTCGAGGTCGATGCGTGGCAGACCGCGGGTCACGCCATCACGCGCATCTGGCTCGATCCGCCCGCGCCCATTTACCCCGCGGTGGCCGATGCCGTGCGTACGTTCGATGCGGTCATCATCGGACCGGGCAGCTTCTTCACCAGCTTGATGCCGACGCTGCTCGTGGACGGCGTGCGCGAGGCCCTGCGCGACATGGCCGGCCCGATCGTGTTCGTGAGCAACCTGCTGACCGAAGGTCAGGGGATGAAAGACTTCACGGCCGGCGACGCAGTGGCGTGGCTGGAGCGCACGATCGAGCGGCCGGTGGATCTGATCGTGTTCAACACCGCGCGCATGCCGGCAGCGCTCCTGGCCAGCTACGCGAGGGAACACAAGCAGCCGCTGGCGCTCGGCACTCTGCCGGCGCATACCACGCTCGTGGAGGCACCGCTCTGGACGCGCGAGATCGCGCGCCACGACCGCCGTCGGCTGTCACACGCCGTGTGGAGCGTGCTCAGCACGCGCGTGCTGTGAGCGGCTCAATGAGGGAGACGGACGACGGGTGCCCCGATGCTGGCCACGCGGAAGCGGCCCCTCGACCACCGCAAGTGAACCCCGTGTGCGCGACCATCCGCGCGAAACCGATAGTGTCCGAACTTCCCCGGAGGTTACTGTGAACCGAATGCTTCGTGTCAGTGTCGCCGTCGCCGTACTTGCGTTGGTCGTGGCCCTGCCGGCCGCAGCGCAGACGGCCAGCTACAAGATTCTTGCGACCAACAAGACGTCCACCATGGAGAAGGAGCTGAAAGAGGCCGGCGCCCTTGGCTACCATTTCGTAGCGGTGATGGGCGGCGAGACTGGCTTCGGCGGCAGCGAGGCCGTGGTACTGCTCGAGAAGGCGCTCGACGACAGGAACACCTACAGCTTCCGGCTGCTGGCGACCAATCGCACGTCGACCCTGCAGAAAGAGCTGCAGGAGGCCGGCGAGGCCGGCTACCACGCCGTGGGGCAGACGGTGTTCGAGAGCATGTTCGGCGGCCGGGAAACGGTCGCGATCGTGCAGAAGAGTTCGGACCAGACACTGGCCGTACAGTACGAGTACAAGCTCGTGGCGACGTCGAAGACCTCGACCCTCGAGAAAGAGTTGCGCGAAGTGGTCGAGGCGGGCTTCCAGGCCATCGATCTGACCGTCGGCAAGACGGCGATGGGCGGCGCTGAGATCGTGGTCATTACGCGCCGCCCCTTGCGGGCGCGGTGATGGCCGGGCGCCGCGGCTAGCGTCGCTTGGCCTTCGGCCGCGCGGGCCGGCTTGCAGGCGGGTCGGCGGGCGAATCAGCGGCCTGGCCGGCGGGCTGGTCCGCAATCGGACCGGCCCGCGCGCCCGCGCGCAGCTCGAGGGCCGTCGCAATGATCCGTTGGAAGAGCTTGCCGGTGTCGCCGGTCTTTGCCGGCGGATTGCGACGCCACAGCTCGGGCGTGTCCCCCGCCAGGATGTCGGCGAGGTCTGCGCCCGGCGTCTTCACGCTGAGCGGGGCGAACGTGGTGATGTCGAGCGGGCCCGACCACTCGTCCTTGTGCTTGATGAGCAGCCAGCTCGGCTTGCTGCTGTCGCCGTAGCCGCGCGTGCGCACGAGCGCCCACGAGCCTTTCAGCTTGTAGCCGTCGAGGCGGAACTTGAGGTCGCCCTTGCGCAGCGCCGCGGCGAGGTCGGGCGACTGCACGGTCCACGTGCCCACGTCCCAGAGCATCACCACGCCGGCGCCGTAGCCTTCGGGGATCACGCCCTCGAACGACCCGTACTCGACGGGATGATCTTCGACCTGCATGGCCAGGCGCTTGTCGTTCCAGTCGAGCGACGGGCCCTTCGGCACGGCCCATGACAGCAGCACGCCGTCGTGCTCGAGCCGCAGGTCGTAATGCAGATGGCTGGCCAGGTGCTTCTGCACGCAGAAGAAGCGTGCCGCGCCGGTGCCGGCGGCCTGTGGATCGCCGGCCGGTTCAGGGCTTTTCGTGAAGTCGCGTTTCTTGCGGTACTCGTCGAGCGGCATGGGGGCGGGCTGAGGCGAGGATACAATACGCCCTGCCTATGGCCAACCTGGCAGCGACCGACACGGCGTTCTTCGGCCACCCGCGCGGGCTCTCGACGCTCTTCTTCACCGAGATGTGGGAGCGCTTCAGCTACTACGGCATGCGCGCGCTGCTGCTGCTCTACATGACGGCGCCGCTCGCGGCCGGCGGCCTCGGCTTCGACGTCGCGCAGGGCGGTGCGATCTACGGGCTCTACACCTCGATGGCCTACATGGCGGTACTGCCGGGCGGGTGGATCGCCGATCGTCTGATCGGGCAACGGCGCGCCGTGCTCTACGGCGGCATCATCATCTCGAGCGGCCACTTCGCCATGGC
>JANORI010000203.1:0-10736 GCA_031415235.1 Acidobacteriota bacterium
CTCCACCATCACGCGCTGCGCCTCGGGCGAGAAGCCCACGAACGATGGCCGCGTGAAGTGCGCGGTGCCGCCGTACTTCACGAAATCCGGCCCCTTGTCGAGATACGCGTTGATCGCCACCCGCAACTCGTCGGGCGTGAGGTCCACGAGATCTTCGCCCGCGCCCTGCGCGATCTGATCGTTCATCTGCTCCTGGAAGAGCGTGAGCCCGGCTTCGCGGATGAGACTGAACGACACCGAATACGGCCCGCCCCAGCCCACGATGTTACCCGCCGCCAGAATGCGCGCGCCCACGGCCTGTCCGCGCGCGATGCGCTCGCGCGTCTCGACCAGCGCCGGCAGCACGCCGTAGCTGTCGCGCACGGTCGTGATGCCGTGCTTCAGCTGCAACTGCGCGGCCTCGAGCACGATCTCGGCTTGACGCGGGTTGTAGCGCACCAGCGTCTCGTAGCGATCATTCACGCCGCCGTAGAGCGAGAGATGCACGTTGGTGTCGAAGAAGCCTGGCACCACGAACTGCCCGGCGGCATCGATCACCGTGGCCCCGGCGGGCACCGGCACCGACGCGCGCGGACCCGCGGCGGTAATGCGGTCGCCCGTGACCACTACCACGGCGTCGGGCACGGGCGCGCCGCCGTTGCCATCGATGAGCGTAGCGCCGGTGATGGCGGTGACTCGGGCGGCCGGCGTCTGCGCCGACGGACGCACGGTGATCGCGGCCAGAACGAGCACAGCCACGCACGCGAGAAAGGGGAAGGAACGATACGGCATGGCCGCCATTCTATGCCCGCATGAACGTCCAGGCCAGGATGCGGCTCTGCTTCTGCCCCTGCGCCATCTCGATCGTGCGCACCTCGGTGGCCTGCACCTGCCTGAGCGCGCGCCGCAGCCTCGCCAGATGCGCGCTCTTTGACACGAGCGTCGTGAACCAGAAGCACAGATGCGGCCGGGTGGCGCTCTCCGCAATCATCCGCTCGATAAAGGCCAGTTCGCCGCCCGCGCACCACAGCTCGCCGGCCGAGCCGCCGAAGTTCAGCGCCGCGGCCGTGGAGTCGAGCTTCAGGTTGCGCCGCTTGCGCGCCGAGCCTATCGCCGCCACTGCGGCCGACGCATGAAACGGCGGATTGCACATCGACGCGGCAAACGTCTCGCCCGGATACGTCACGTTGGCAAAGCACGCCAACGGATCCGGTTGATGCCGACCCTCGATGAGTGGCGCAATCCGGCGATTGATGCGCACGATCTGGCGCGCCCACCGATGCGCGGCCTGGTCGCACTCGGTGGCCACAAACTGCCAGCCGTACTCGCTGGCGCCGACCAGGGGGTAGATGCAGTTGGCACCCGTGCCGACGTCGAGCACGGTCACCATCGGCCCGCGCGGTATGGCCGCGTCGTCGCCGCCCGAGAGCAGATCGGCCAGATGGTGCAGGTAGTCGCTGCGTCCAGGAATGGGCGGGCAGAGCGCGCCAGCCGGCACGCTCCATTGCAGTCCGTAAGCGTCCTTCAGCAAGGCCTGATTCAGCGCCAGCACGGCCGCAGGATCCGCGAAGTTGATGGTGGCCTCGCCGCGGAGGCTTCGCACCACAAACGCCGCCAGTGGCGGATGCGCCACAATCAGGCGCGCAAAGTCGTAGCCCTCACGAAACCGGTTCCGCGCATGCATCTGATGAACGCATCGTAACGCGACTTTCCACGCGCGGCACACGCGGACGGTGTACGCTGATCACTACAATGTTCAAATCCGGAGACCTCGTCCGCCATCGTTCGAAACCTGAATGGGGCCTGGGCCGCATCACCGGGGAGACCAGCGAAGGGAAAGTGCTGATCAAGTTCTCGAGCCGCACCGGCGACGTGCTGCTCACGGCCGACGGCGCGGCCACGCATCTGGTGACCAATACCGCGCCGGTAAGCTCCATGTCGCCGATGCCCACGCGCCGCCTGCAGCCGCCCGTGCGCCGCGTGCCGTGCAACACGTGCTCGAAGGACGTGCGCGATGTCGTGTCGGCGCCCAACGGCGCCTGGCGTTCGTGCGTGGAGTGTTCCGCCCGCAACGGCCGGCAGCATGTGTTCCTACCGTATCCAGGCTCGTTCGACCCCAACGAAGTGGCGCCGCCTGAAGGCGAGACATCTGACGACCTGCGCTATGGTTGGTGCGTTGCGTGCCGCACCGGCGGCCGCGCCAGCGGCTACAAAAACTGCAGCGACGTGATGCGCTAGCTACTTCCCGGCGCGAGAGTTCACGCGCCGGCTACGCCAGAAGGACGGCGTCCCAGATGACGCCCTCCACGCGCCGCGGGCCATCCGCGTGGTCGGCCATCCAGCACGCGTCGCCGTTCGGTCGCGCCTGCACTGGTCCACCAATCGCGCTCACACCCGCCAGCGCCGCCACGACTGCCTGCAGGTCGTCGTGGTTGCCCACGCGCACGGGCGGCAGCGCGTACGCCGCGGCCAGTGCGTCGTAGCAGCGCTGCACGTCGGGGCGCTTCGTCTTGGCCGGCAGCGGCGTCAGCGTGCTCGCGCGCCAGATGGACGTGGGGAAGCACTCGAGCACTACGTAGCCGTCGCGCGTGGCAGGGCGTGGGGGCGTGGCGGACGGCGTCTGCGCGGCCCACGACTCGCGTGCCTCCCGCGACTCAGAAACCGCGGGCGCGGACGGTGCGAAGTGCGGGTGCGCCGCGCGCGCGGCATCCGTGCCTTCCGCGGGCGCCTCGGCCAGACGCACGCCCGGCTGCGCCAGCAGCGGATCGAACACCCGCACCCAGAAGTCGATCCACGCAAACTGCGTTCCGGGATACGTCTTCGGATACACGCCGGTCTTGCCCTGCGTGCGGCACAGATACTCGCAGCGCCGGCCTGAGCCTGGCAGATCAGCGGGCGTGTGCGGATTGCGCCACGCGTGCGGACCGTCGAGCGCCACGGCCCGCACGTCTTCGCGCACTGCGAAATCGTGGATTGCGGCCGCGAGGGACTCCGGCGTGAGCGGTGTCTCGGGACCCGGCCACGCGATGGCGCCTGGTACCACGCGCGTGATGGCGCTGGTGCCGAGTCGAACTGCAACAACGCGCTGCCGTTGAACGCCCAGCGGGCGCTGGCGAGGTCGATGCCGACGACGGCGGTCACGGAAGCTCGTGGTAAGGGTCGGGCTGCGGCGGCAGTCAGCGTTCCTGTCCCCACAGGCGACGTCGTCACAACCGTGACCTCCCCTGTCGCACTCGGATGAGACACTGATCGTGTCTGGGAATAGCCCCCGACACCCGTTGTCCTGGAGGCCCTGCGAACCACACACTGCCGCGCTTCTTCTCGCCCGACTACCTCGCCTCGACCAACGACTTCGACACCTTGCGCAAGCCGGGATGGGTCGTGGCGTTGCTGCACAAACAGCCGGTAGAAGGTGTGGCGCTGTCTGTGCCGCCACCGCTCACCGACGCCCAGCTCGCGACGGTGCACGAATCGGACTACGTGCAGGCCATCCGCACCGGCGCGCCGTCGCGGCTCATGGGCGCCACCGGCTTCGCGTGGGACCCAGGACTCTGGACCAGCGGCTGCGCCTCCAACGGCGGCGCTGTGGCCGCGGCCCGTGCCGCCCTGCAGTCAGGCGCCCATGCCGGACCGCTCTCGTGCGGCCTGCACCACGCCAGGCGCGACAGCGGACGCGGCTTCTGCACGTTCAACGGCCTGGGGCTTGCCGCGCGCGCGGCAATTGACGACGGCGCCAGGCACGTGCCCGTACTGGACCTGGATGACCACTGTGGCGGCGGCACGGCCGGCATCGTGGCGGCGTGGCCGCAGGTGACGCACGTGGACGTATCGGTGTCGTCGTTTGACGCCTGCGATCCAGCCGCCGGGCAGACGCTGCAGGTGGTCTCGCGGGTCGACGACTACCTGCCGACGATCGCGGCCTCGCTGGAGGCGATGTCGGCGCCGTGCGATCTCGTGACCTACAACGCCGGAATGGACCCGCACGAGCACTCCGCGATTGGCGGCCTGCGCGGGGTCACGCGCGCGACGCTCGCCGAACGCGAGCGCCTGGTGTTTGCGTGGGCGCGTGGGCTCGGCATCCCCGTGGCGTTCGTGCTGGCCGGTGGATATACCAGTCCCCGTCTGTCGCGCGCGGCGCTGGCCGACTTGCACCGCTTGACCGTGGCTGCGGCAGCGAACGCGTTGTAGTTCGTCAGGGTGGGTTGCGCACCGCCCGTCGTCGCGAGCGCGGACGAGCGTGGCCTGCCTGCCCCGTGTCTTCGGGCTACGCCTCGCGCCCCGACGACGCCTCCTCGAGCCCGCGGATGCGACGGCCGTGATCCATCAGCACATCCTTGAGGAGGGCCATCTGAGCGGTGTGGTGCTGCTCCATGGCGTCGAATCGGCGGTCCATGCGTTCGCCGAGGGTGTCAAAGGACTCTGCCACCTGCTTGAATTGCTTGTCGACCTGTTCGAATTGAATCTTCACGGCGTTCCTGAACGCCTCCAGGCCAGTCTTCAGCACTGACACGTCGGTCTTCAGCACCTCAACGTCGTGGGCCATCCCATCCAGGCGCGTTTCCATGCGTGACATCCGTGCGGCCATTGTCGTTCTGTGGGCCATCCTACACCCTCCCGTGCCGCATCGAACTGCACAGCGTGTGCCACAGGGCGAATAGGGCGGACGACCGTTGCGCTCAGAGCCGCTCTGCCGCCCTCGCTAGCTCGCCGTCGAGCGTGACCAGCCTGATGCCGACGGTCCTCGCCACCCACAAGCAGCTGGCGTCGCACGGCGTGAGGTCAGTGGCTACGGCCAGCGCCAGCACCTGCACCATATCGGGTTGCACCCGCCTGATGCGCACGCGGCGCACGGCGTGCAAGGCCGCAAGAAGTGCGTCGGCGTTGGCCGGCACCCGTCGCAGCTTCTTCATCGTGACCGGCCAGTTCGTAGTCGATGAGCGTCGGCGCGTGCATCGCCTGGCCCGTGAGTTGACGCGCAACGGCTTGGCCGGGCTCGCCGAAGAGCAGAGCCGCCAGGGCCGACGCGTCAACGACGACGGCCATCGCGGTCTGCCCGGGTCATCGCCACGGACTCCGCCGGCGTGCGCAAGCCCAGCGATCGCACTTTGTCGACCAGTTCCTCGATTGTGATGGACGGCTGGGCGGCCTCCTCGAGGATGGCGAGCAGCTCGTCCTGCAGTGACCGATGGTGGCTGGCGGCGCGTTGCCGCAGGCGCTGGGCCAGCTTGTCCGGCACGTTCTTCACCGGCAGGCGGGCATGGTTCCATTGTGAATCTGTTTTGGCTCCACAGGAATGACCTCCTGATGGAGACTACTGCGACGAGCATGCCGGACGCCTCCGCCAGGCAGCGTCACCGCCACGCGCGCTCGGTGCGCTCCACCACTTCCAGCTCCACGTCGCGCCAGCCGAGCAGCTCTTCGCGCGTGAGCGCCAAGTCGTACGGATGGTAGTGGCACGCCGCACTCAGCGTCGCCCACACCACGTGCGCACGGTGCCCCAGCGGCTCGTCGCCGATGTGACGTCCCAGACACAGCAACTGCGCGCGGGTGGAGCACGGCTCCACACCCGGCGCGCGCTTGCTCCAGAACGTGCGCAGCGCCACCTCCAGCGCTTGCCGCGTCAGCAGCGTGGCAGCGCGTGGCCACAACCCCGCCGTGCCGGGAGACGGGCGATGCAGCAGATCGTCCACGGCGCCGAGCAGCTCGCGGGCCACCGTGTCTGGGGGGGCGTGAGCCGCAGGAAGGCCCACGGACGGTGTGCTAGTCCCCGCGGCGGACCCAGGTCGTTCGGGCATCCTGCCATCCCCGTCGTGCAGCTCGTGCGCGCCCCGATTGCAGCCCTTGAAGGCGTCGCCGGCCCACGTGTCGAACTCGTTCAGGCGCGCGCCCACGTCAGCCCCGGGCGTTTCGTCGTCGAAGAGCGCGAGCGCCACCAGGGGCCGCAGCTTGCCGTGCTCCTCGAGCAGATCCTCCACGGACTCGTGCAGCGCGCCCTTGCGGAGCCGGCGCTGGCGCACGACCGTGGTGCATGCGGCCTCGAGCGCCAGGTGGCAGAAGCCGGGAATCACCCGCGCGGCCACCTCCGCCGGCAAATCGGTCGTCTTCAGCAACGCGACATGATGGCGGGCATCTTCGCCGAGGCCCTTGCCGAGCAGGGCCGCGGGGTGTTCGACGAAGTCGTGTTCGCCGTCATGGACTGGTCGCCCGAGCAGCTTCATCGGCCCGTTTCAGCGGACGCTCTCGAGCCGTACGCAATCAGGCGCGCGCACGACGAGTCCGAAACCGCGCTGGCCAGTACGGCGGCACACGGCCTGCCGCCAGTTCTCTGCTACGCGACGTCCTTCCGTGCGTGCTCAACCAGCACCTGGTTGACCAACGTCTGGTAACCCACCCGGCGGCGACGGGCTTCCTTCCTGAACTGGTCGAGCACGCCCGCATCCAGGCGGATGGCGATCAGCTGGCGCGGCTGGTCTCCCAGCGGCGGCCGGCTAAAGTCTAACGCGCCGCATGCCCTTCAGTTGTGCCGCAGACGCTTGCGGAATGTCGCCGAAGTTTCGACATCGCTGTTCCCTCGTTTCGTATACGCCACCATTGTCAGCTAGACGTCCATCCCGTCGTTTCCAGCGCCGCGCGATAGAAGCGCAGAACGAGCTGCTTGCGCTCGTGGTAGTGCTGGAAGCGTTCGGGCCGCGAGTCGGGCGTCCGCGAGTGGACACCCTCCCACGGATCACGGTTCGCGAACATGAAGGAACTGCGATTTACCGCGTTCCCCACGGGCAGTTCCCCGAACTTGCTGTACGCGTTGCCAGTGAGCTCGTCGCTAGAGCCGACGTGCTCCGTCGACATCCGAAATTGGGACGACCGACCGGACGTCGCGACGAGTACCGCGAGTGGTCCTCCGGGTGCTCGGCGGAGCGTACGCCCTTCAGTACCGCTACGATGGCACACCGTCCTGATGCTGCGCGTGTTCCACGGTCGAGAGCTGCGGTAGCCGGCGCTGCCTTCGTCAGGCGGCACGGCGACCTGCCCCCGAGCGTTCCGCGTGTGCCATGCTGACGTTCTGCTGATATCCTTCCTGGCCATGTGGGCACACACTCAGAGCTTGGGTCGGCACCTCGGGCGTCGAATGGTCGCGTGTATCGCGTTGGTGGTACTTGTCAGCGCGTGCGCCAGCCCCCCGCCGGCACCCCCTCCGGATCCGGCGTCGCTCGACACGCCTGACATCGCCGCCGCGCTCAGCGGGTTCCAGGGCAGCCAGATCAAGCAGCACATGAGCGTGCTGGCCGACGACGCGCTCGAAGGGCGCGGGCTGGGCACGCCAGGCTACGAGAGCGCGCTGCAATACGTCGAGAAAGCGGTCACCTCCTACGGACTCGCACCCGCGGGCGAGAATGGCGGCTTCCGTCAGCGGGTGCCGCTGCGCAATAGCGTGGTCGTCGAGACCGGCAGCGCCATGAAGGTGCGCGGGCCGGCCGGCACGAAGACCCTGGCCTACGCCGTGGACTACATGCTCAGCGCGGATCCCCTGCGCGCCAAGGTCAGCGTCGAGGACGCAGCGGTCGTGTTCGTCGGCTACGGCGTGAGCGCTCCCGGCCTCGGCTACGACGACTACGGCACCGGCGTGGACGTGAAGGGCAAGGTGGTGGCGTTCCTGAGCGGTGCGCCCGCCATGCTGCCGAGCAACGAGCGCGCGTACTACTCGTCGGGACCGGCGAAAGAAGCCGAGGCGATCAAGCGCGGCGCCATCGGCACCCTCAGCTTCACGTCGCCCGACGATCCGCGGTTCCGCTGGGACGTGAGCGTTGCCACTGGCAAGCAGGGCGGCTACGCCTGGGTGGACGCGCAGGGGAACCCCAGCCGTGGAGACCCGGCGCTGCGCGGCACGGCGTCGCTCAACCACTCGGGCGTGGCGTCGCTCTTTGCCGGTGCGCCGAAGCCTGCCGCCGAGGTGTTCGCGGCGGCCGCCAGGAGTACGCCGCAGGCGTTCGACCTGGCCACGCGCGTGTCGCTCACCACGCAGTCCACGCACACCGACGTCGAGAGCGCCAACCTGGTGGCGCGCCTCGAGGGCAGCGATCCCGTGCTGAAGAGCGAGCACGTCGTCTACATCGCCCACGTGGATCACTTCGGGCGCGGCGTGGCGATGAACGGCGATGCCATCTACAACGGCGCGCACGACAACGCCTCGGGCGTCGCGATCGTGCTGGACGTGGCGCGCGCGTATTCAGCGCTGCCGACGCGGCCCCGCCGCTCCGTCCTGTTCCTGTTCGTCACCGCCGAGGAGCGGGGGCTGCTTGGCTCCGACTACTTCGCGCGCAATCCCACCGTGCCCAAAGACAGCCTCGTGGCCGACCTCGCGCTCGACATGCCGTTCCTGTTCCACCCGCTGCTCGACATCGTGCCGTACGGAGCGCAGCACTCGACGCTCTCCGCACCGGTCACGAAGGCGGCCCAGCGCCTGGGGCTCGCGATCGGCACCGACCCAATCCCCGAGCAGGTCCTGTTCATCAGAAGCGACCACTTCAGCTTCGTGCGCCAGGGTGTGCCGTCGCTCTTCATCAAGAGCGGATTCCAGACCGGGGACCCGGCGCGTGATGGCGCGGCGATTAACGCCGGCTACCGCCGCGACGTGTACCACAAGCCCAACGACGACATGTCGCAGCCGTTCGACTTCGACGCTGGCGCGAAGCACGCGCAGCTGAACTTCCTGACGGGCTGGCTCGTGGCCCAAGAGACTGCCCGGCCCGCCTGGGACCAGGGCGACTTCTTCGGTGGGCTGTTCGGCTCGGCGGCGTCTGGGGGACCTGGGCCAGCGACGACGCGGGACTAGGGGCCGGACTCCCAGCAGTCGTGGCGCACTCGGACGTGTCAGCGGAGCTGATTGCGGCGTATCGCGCGACCGAGTATCGCTGCGGTCGTGGGCGCGAGGCGTTCGTGCTGCGCATCGGCACGCGATCCGCCGAGGGGATGGAGTTGTACGCATCGACGGGCCACACGTCCGGCGTCTTCATCTCGGCCTGCAACCCGTTCAGCCAGCCTGAGAGCGACGAGGCCAACCTGGCCGCGCATGTGCGTCTTGGCGACGAACTCGCGTTGATGGGGCGGCCTGTGCTCGAAGGGGCGGGTGTCGATCCGACAGGGCAGTGGCTACCAGAGCCAAGCTATCTCGTGCTCGGCGTGGACCTGGAGTGGGCGAAGGCGCTCGGCCGTCGCTACCAGCAGAACGCCGTCGTGTGGGTGGGCGCCGACGCAGTCTCGGAGCTGGTGTTGTTGCGCTGAGCGCCACGCCGTCCATTCATCCCCGCCTGGCTTCCGGCGCCGCCGCCGGCAACGAGACGGCGTTACCAGTCCCACCCTGGCACGGTCAGTGCCGTGGGCATCAGCATGCAGAACGGTGGGTCGTCCGACAAGAGCGGCGGGCGTATTGACACAACGTCGCAGGTGTCAATACGCTCGGACATGGCTGCAGCCACCACGCGAAAGAGGACGCCCGTCCGAGAACCCCGGGTGCCCGCACCTATCGCCTGCCGTTGTCGAAGGTGAAGGCGGCCAAGCGCGCCCTGGGGGCGGCCACCGCCACCGACACGACCGAGCAGGCCCTGGATCTGGTGGTGTTCCAGCGGCAAGCTGGTTGACGGCACAAGGTCGATGCTGGGCGTCTCCGTCTCTAGTGGTGCGCGCGTCCCGAAAGTTCGTGCTCGACACGCACCTCTTCATTCACGCGTTTCGCGACCCCGTGGCCGGGCGGAGCATGAACCACGGTCGGCTCGCACCTTTGAGGGGCCGAAACCCTCGGCAAGGAACGCCATGTGTATGTGGCAGGCCCACGGGCTCGATCGACTCCAGATCGATGACCTCCGACGTGTCGACGAGCCCGCGAGCTGGAGCGCTAGGCACGGGGCGTCGTGTCCTGGTCGATCAGCGCATCGACGTCGCGGCGAAAGCGCCTCGCGTCAACCCGCGGCCGCGCGCGCGAAGGCGGCCTGGGCTGTTTCGGCAGAAACGAAGGCACGCGGACGCAGTGGCACCAATTCGCCCACGCGCACACCGTTGCGGGTGACGACGAAGGCTTTGCCTCGGTCGACTGTGCGCATGATGCGGCCGCTCTCGTGACGGAGCTCTCGCTGCGTGACCTGGCGACTCATGGCCACCATTGCAGCTCGCGCGCTACGGGCGCCAGGGCCACGGCGTGGCCCGCACGCCGTGCCGCGTGCGCAGCGTAATCAGCGGTTGCGTCTCGATGGGGTGCGCCGGGTCGAGCACCAGGCGCCAGTGCTGCGCAATGGCTGCGAGCACCACCACGGCCTCGCTCCACGCAAAACCCTCGCCGATGCACACGCGATTGCCGCCACCGAACGGAAAGTAGGCGAACCGCGGCCGAGCCGGCGCGTCGTCGAGCCAGCGCGACGGATTGAAGGTGGCGGCGTCTGGCCACCAGCGTGGATCGCGATGGACGACCCACTGGCTCATGAGCACGAGCGACTCGGCGGGAATGTCGTGGCCGTTCCATTGGTAGTCGCGCAGCACCCGCCGGCCGATCGTCCACGCCGGCGGATAGAGGCGCATCGTTTCGGCCACGACGGCGCGCGTATACGGCAGACGCGACACGTCGTCGGCCGTCGGGGCGCGTCCGCCCAGCACGGTGTTGAGCTCGTCGTGCAGACGCGCTTCGATGTCGGGATGGCGCGCCAGCAGTACCCAGGCCCAGCTCAGCGCATACGCCGTCGTCTCGTGGCCGGCGAGGAACAGCGTGCTCA